>JANMRV010000463.1:0-7692 GCA_031388685.1 Planctomycetota bacterium | reverse complement strand
GTTTGGCGCGCGGAGATGGAGCGGGCCACCTGGCGGCGCCGCAGATGGTAGCGCTGCCAGGGAATTGGGCGATCACTGCCGGAGCCGCCGACCTCGATATGGACGGCGCGCTCGACCTGTTGGTCGCTTTGCCCGGACCGTCGCGCGTCGCCATTCTCAAGGGTGTCGGCGGAGGATCGTTCGCGCCGGCAGTCTTCGTTTCTACTCCCGGCGATACCTATGGTGTCGACTTTGCAGATCTCGACGAAGACGGAGCCGTCGACGTTCTCGCGAATTGCTGGCCCCATCCGCAGCTGGCATTCGGCGATGGCCATGGAGGATTGGGCCCATGGCAGTCGGTGACGGCGACCTACGGTCCGGGCGATCTCGGTCTCGCCGATCTGAACGCTGACGGGCACATCGATCTGTTCATGTCGGCAGGCAATTCGACGCGCTGGCGCTTCGGTGCGGGCAACGGGACTTTCGGGCAAGAATCGTACGTACTCCACAGTCTGCCGCAGGACGCGAGCATGATCGCAGCCGCGGATTTCGACTGCGACGGGCATGTCGATATCGTCGAGGGAACGACGCTGGTCGGGGTGCTCTACAGCGATGGACAAGGCTCGTTCGACGCTCCGTTCGTTCACGGGATCGGGCGCGGATGGGCGAATGCCTTCGGGGACATGAATGGCGACGGCAGGATCGACGCCGTGGCCGCCGATCGACAAGGCAAGGCGATTTCCGTCCAACTGAATCGAGGCCCGAATTGTCCGCCGTCGACGTACTGCGTCGCCAAGATCAATTCGCTCGGCTGCACTCCGGCGATCGATTCGAGCGGAGTTCCGAGTGCCGGCGCGACGAGCGGCTTCGTGATTTCCTGTGCGCAGGTCCGCAACCAAAAGAACGGCCTGCTTTTCTACGGGTTCAGTGGAGCGACACAAGTTCCCATGGTCGGTGGATTCCGTTGCGTCAGCCCGCCGATCCGCCGCGCGATTGCGGTGAACGCCGGCGGGAATCCGCTTCCGGCGAACGACTGCTCCGGGCTATTGTCGATGGATTGGAACGCCTTCTCGCACGGTTTGCTCGGCGGCAATCCGGCGCCCGCTGGCGCGACAGTCGGAGCGGAAGTCCACAGCCAATGGTGGTCGCGCGACCAGGGCTTCGCGCCGCCCAACAACCACAGTCTTTCCGACGGATTGCGCTTCACGATCCAGCCATGACAGCCGGAATCGGTGTCAGACACTCAACCGCCCGGCCTTTTGCTTGGACCTGACACGCACCACGCAGCGGGTCGGGTCAACGTAAAAGGTCGGGTGGTTGGGTGTCTGACACCAATCATCGGCGCAGGCGATTCAAGGCGAGGCCTGGCAGGAGCTCGAGCCCTGCAACGGCGACGATGGCTGCGCTCAGTGGCAAATCGAGTTCGAAGGACGCGACCACGCCGAGCACGACTGCCAGGACGCCAAAGGCACTCGACAGGATCAGATAGGACTTCATCGATCGCGACCAAGCTCTCGCCGCCAGCGGGGGCACGACGAGCAGGCCGAACACGATCAACGGGCCGAGTGTCATCGTGCCGACCGAGATCGCGAGGCCGGTGATGAGCGTCAGCAGGGTCTCGAAGGCGAAGACTCTCACGCCGAGCACCAAAGCCATCTCGCGGTCATAGCTGACGAATACCAGCTGTTTGTGAAAAAAACCAAAGGCCAAGAGCACGAGGCTGAGCAGGCCGGCCAGGGTCTCGAACTCGTGCAGACCGACGCCGAGCACTTCACCGTGCAGTAGTTCCTCGACGAAGGATGCACCGACGACGGACAGCCGGCTGAACAAGATCGTCGCGGCACTGGCGATGGCGAAGGCCGCGGCGACGCGCCCGACGTCCTGTCTGCTGCGGCGCGCCAGGAAGTCGAGCCACAAGAGCCCGCCGAAAGTGAATACGGCGGCCCAGGCGACGTGGTAGTTCATCGCAGCGTGCGAGTCGCTCAAGGCAACCTCGACGCTCAGACCGCCCAGTCCGATGTGCTCGATCCACCAGGGCAAAGCAACAAATCCGAACACGACACCGGCGGTTGCGAACTGGGGCAGCGTGATGCCGTAGAAGCTCGTGCGCCGCAGGTAGAGCAGCGCGCCCAGCAGCGGGCAGACGAGCCCGGCGCAAAGCGCTGCGAGCAGCGCAAACTGAAACAGCGCGAGTCGATCGGCCCACGGGATGTCCATGTGTCCGCTCAGGCCTTCGCCGTGCTCTTGGGCTCGCCAGTGGCATACAAACGATCGAGATTCTCTGGTCGCAGCAGTTCGTTTGCGTCGCCGTGCAACACATGTCCTTCAGACACCCACAACACCTTCCGCACGGTTTCACGAACCATCGCGAGCTGATGGCTGACGAGCAGGATCGCCATGCCCTCGCGCTGATTCAAGTCGATCAGCAGCTCGATGATGCGCGCCTGTGCCGTGCGATCGACACCGCTGGTGGGTTCGTCGAGCAGCAGCAGCTTTGGGCTAGCCATCAACCCGCGCGCGACCAGCACGCGTTGTCGTTGGCCTCCTGAGAGCGAGGAGAACGGGGCTCGTCGCATGTCGGTCAGTCCCACGCGCTCGATGCACGCCGAGGCGAGCTCGCGGTCCGCTCTGGCAATGCCGCCCAGGCTCTTCAGCCGGGAGTACGCCCCCATTTCGACGACTTCCTCGACCGTGACCGGATAAATCGCGTCGAGATTCTCGCGCTGTGGAACGTAGCCGACCGCCTCGGTGAGGCGCCGCATGTGTCCGCTGAGGACCGGCAGCAGGCCCAAGATGCCGCGGAAGAGCGTAGTCTTGCCGGCGCCGTTGGGGCCGACGATGCCGATGAAATCGCCGGCGTCGACGCTGAGATCGACGCCGGCAACGATTGGCTTGCCGCCGTAGCCAAACGAAACGCCGCTGAGTTGCAGCAGAGTTGTCATGATCCAGGCGCGCTCATTTCGCAATGGGCGCGACAGCAAGGGCTTCGGCCATCTTTTTGTGCATCGTATCCATCATGCCGATCCACGTGTCGGTGCCAGGGAGCCCTCCGCACATATTCGGAAGTTCGACGACCTTGGCACCGGTAGCCTCGGCGATGCGTGCGACCGTGTCGTTGTTCGACCAGATCGCAGTGACGATCACCTTGACGCCCGCCTTTTTCATCATGCCGATGAGCTCAGCCAGGTGGTTTGGCGTCGCTGGAATACCCGGCTTGGTCTCTATGGCACCCGCGATCTTCAGGCCGGAGGCACCGGCGAAGTATGAGAATTCCTGGTGGTACTCGATAATCTGCGAGCCTTTCCACGTCGCACCGAGCGCCGCCCAGCGTTTTTCGGCTTCAGCAAGTCGAGTGATGAAGCTGGCGTTGCGCTTCTCGAAGTAGTCCTTCGAAGTCGGATCGAGAGCCAGCAGCGCGATGAGGACCCTGCCGGCGATGTGACGTCCCGCGCGCGGATCGAGATTCATGTGCGGATTGCCGTGGGGATGGACATCGCCGGCCTGTCGGCTCAACGAAGTCGGAACCTCGAGCGGCTGCCAGCCCTCAGAGCAATTCAGGAACCCTGGTTTTCCAGGCTGAATTTTGACATTTCGAGATCCCTCCAGGAGACCGGGCACGAATGCCGTCTCCAGCGAAAGTCCGATCTCGACGAACAGGTCCGCCTTGCTCATCGCGACCAAGTGCGATGGCTTGGCGACCACCGCGTGCGTATTTTCGCGGCCCTTGCAAATCGAAGCGACCTCGACGCGGTCACCCCCGATTTCCTTGACGATGTCCGCGAGGTCGGGGATGGTCACGACGACTCTGAGCGGATCGCCAGCCGTCGAAGCCATGCCCGAATTCAGCAGGCCGAATAAGGCGAAGCACAGCGCGATAAGAAGAAGAGTCAGTTGTTGTTTCATGGGTTGGATACTCCTTGATCGCTTACCAGTTGACGCCATGTCCGTGGGCTCCAAGGACTACCGTGTACTGGACGACGGCACGCATCGCGTCCTCATTCACGTCGGACTCGAAGTTCGAAACGATGAGACGGACGCGCTGGAATTCGGAAAGCTTGTGCGTCAAGTACGCTTCGATCTCCGACTCCATGGATTGAGTCGCGTCGGCGAGCTCCACCGCGCTGAACTGCAGACCGATGCTGTTGTATCGGTTCCACTGGAAGTCCGACCATGCCACGTAGCCGAGGGTAGACTCGTCGAACACCTGCAGGGTCTCGTCGTCCCCCGTGCCCAGGTTGCCGTCCGGGTCGTTGATTCCAACGCCGTTGTCGCCGGTGTTCAGCAGCAACTCGGCGCCGCTGGTCCAACGCTGCTCGCCGGTGTCCCCGACCCAACCGTAGGTCGCGTCCAGGCCGTAGACGATGTTCGTCAGGCCGGTGCTTTGCTGGCTGTAGGTGCTAGACGGCTCGTACAGAAAGTCAAAGCTAGGAATGATGTACGCCGATGCCCCGAGTTGGAACGTGCCGCTCTCCCCGGCGTCGGTGAAGCCGGTCAGGCGCGCTGTGTAATTGAAATCGTCGATCTTCTTGGACGAGGCGAGCTCTTCGGCCACTTCCGTCGTCGCGTCGAAGTCTTCCTCTGCTTCGGGCAGCAGGCTGCTGAATGCGCCAATCGACCAGCGTACGGCGGTGGAGTTGCCCAGGCTGGTCCAGTCGTCCCATTGCAGTCCGTCGCCCTTGATCTCGTCGCCGAGATACGTGCGCAGTGCGAGCGGCCGCACATTGGTGCGCAGCTCGTGAATATGCGTCTGCATCTGCTTTCCGAAATCTACGAAGAAGCGTCCGGCGCGTAGCGTCTGGTGGCCGCCGAACCCAATGTAGTGCACCGCGGCCTCCTCAATGTTGAGGGCTTCATCCTCGGCCGCCCCGATGAAGTAGGCCCAGGCGCTGGGGTCGACCCAGGAACTGCCCATGAATTCCAGCACGTTGAGGCGCGCCTCTGCTCCATCGGGCGATTTGCTGTTGTCGAGGTACTCGAATTCAGCATCGACAATGAACGAGAAGGCCGGGTTGAAGGCCGAAGTGAAGCGGTCGGCTTGACCTGAGTCCTTGCTGCCCGATGGGTTTTGCGTCTCATAGGTCGGCATGCCTGGCGTCGAGAAGACCGGGCCCTGAGCGAGCACCGGAGCCGCGCAGCCAAGTGCCGCAGCAGCGTGAAAAAGAACCTTCGATTGCATGATCAAGGATGGGGCTTGTTCCGTGTGGCGCGTTGCGCGCTATCGACGGAAGAGATTTCGGAAACGACGAACGCCTGATGGGGCGCGGAACGAAGCGCTTGCGCGGTCCCGCGCGGGCTGCGGCGCTTCAAAGGAGAACGCGCACGCAGAATCGACGGCCGTACGGCGAAAATTCGCGCGTCGGGTCGAACGACAATCGTTCAGGCGTTTGTCGGTGGTCCACGCGCCGGCGTGGATCGAATCAGTATCTCGCGCACGGGCGTCGCGTAGGCGACGACGACGTACACCAAAGCAGGCAACGGTTCAGAAATCGAAAGCGAAGAACTCAGACCAGGCCCACCCGCATTGCGTGAGACGACCACGAGGCAGCAGTGCTCGTGCGGATCTTCAGACGGCTCCGGATCTGACCTGACCTGCGGCGCTCCAGCGTCGGAAATCAGCGCAGTTTCGACGCTGATCGCCGTGCTCGTGCCGTGAATCGACTCGCCGTGCTCGGCGCAGATCGAATGGGGCACGCTGACGTCGTGCGCGAAGCTGGCGACATAGCCGAACAAGAAAAGCGCGGCGAGCGCATGGATGCGCAAGCTGCAAACCCCACGCAGGGCGCGCTCAAAGAATCGATTCATGTGCCTGGCCGCCGTGCATCGGGACGCATGCGGCCAACCTACCCTATGGGCTTGTTGCCCGATCGTCAACCCGGGAACGATCTGCTCGGCGGTTGGACGCAGGTCCCTGGCCGTTCAGTTCAAAAGCGCATCGATCGAGATTTACGCGGCGGATGGAGAGCCCTCTCGCGCAGCCGGCGCGCCATTGGCGCATGCCCATGAAGCCTACTTCGAAAGGGTCGCGCGGTCCTCATGAAGCCGGCGGCGGCGTGTGCCGACCGATCGTGCCGAACAAGTCTCCCGCCACACCGCCCGCAGTCCGGTTGGCGTGGCCGAGTTTTCTCGCGCGCACGAGCTCGCCCGCGGCAGGCCCCCGATCAGCACTGCGCCGCCTGGCACCGCGTGGCCAGGCCAGGCAACAAGCGCCGGGCACGACTTGTGGCTAGCCGCGGTACGTGAATAGATCCGCCAAAACGTAGCTACCCGCCGTGCGCAAGTTCAACGCATTGAGGAGCTTGAGTTGCACATGGGGCGTGAGGCGGCGCCCCTTACACGCGCGCTGCACCATCTTGTGCGTGATCTGCTCGGTCGAAGCCGCGACGAGATCGTTCGCGCTCAGACTCAGTGTTGTCAGCAGGCGTGCGATCGGCTGCTCGCCGAGGTCTCGGTCCAACCCATCATTTGTGTCGTTCATCACCTTTGCATCGTAGGGCACGCAAACCATGCCGCAACTCTCGCAGCAGGCTCGAGCGAAAATCCGGCCACTCGATCCGTTGCTCCGAAGCGTATTCGAGCGTGAGTCCGATTCTCAGTCCAAGCCGCACGGCAAGCAGCGGCCCTGATGTCGCCTGGCGACATCCTCGCCTGTTTCGTGGTAGCCGTTTCAAATGGCCCGACCGCTCCGAGGCCCAAAAATTCGCAGCTTGGAACGGATTCGATCCGCGCAAGCCCTGCGAGCGCTCTCGCGCCTGGCTATTGCTCGGTGCGAACGTACTTCCCATCGACGACAAGGCTCCACTTCCCGTCGGCGCCGAGTAGCTCGGCCTTGAACGAAAAAAGGTCAGGCGATTCCCGCACCATGGTGACGCGTTCGCCCTCCGCGCTGAATCGCCAAGTCGAGCCGTCGAATTCGCCGACCAGGACGCTGACCACTCCGAGCGAGTTGATTCCGTAGTGAACATAGCGCTGGTTGTGCTCCTCCCAGCCGATCATCGAGAAGCCCTTGCTGCCTTCGACCTTGCACACGATGAAGCTTCCGTCCGGGATCCAGCGGCAGGTCTCGCGCTCGGAATTTGCAGCGGCTCCTTCGCCGCTCTCGAAGTTCCAGGTTCCGGCGATGACGTCGAGATCGGCTCGCCAATTTCGTTGCGGTCTCTGCTGCGACTGAGCGGTCGATGAGACTTCAGCATCGGTACCGCGTCCACCACAGGACGCAGCCAGCAACAGAATGGTGATCGGCAGGGTCTTCATGCGTTGGAAGATAGTCGCAGGCGAGGCGCAATGACAAGCACGGTTGATTCGTCTGAAACGTCGAATGTGCGCTCTCGCAACCAAGTCCGCCGCCGTGCGTGGAAAACGCAGCCTGACTGAGCACCCCATGCGGCGCCTGCCGCATCGCTGGCTCACAGACGTTCCAGGCGCTCCGCAAGCCCAGCACCGATTTGCCCAAAGTGTGCCCGCCGCTCGGCCGGAAGGTCGGCAAGCCGCCCGAGATTCCACTCGATCTCGCGCGTTGGACGTCCATCGATGTCGATGATGAGCACGGAAATCACGGGCTTGGCGCGACGCGGTCCGTCGAGCGGGCTGAACGTCCAGCGTTTCAGCGGCGACTCCGGTCCGGCGACGACGAGATGCGCGCGGCCGATCGCCTTGGCCCCCTTACGGCCGGCTGGGACAAGACGAATGGACGACAGCGTACGACCCATTTCGGTG
>JANMRV010000438.1:0-4061 GCA_031388685.1 Planctomycetota bacterium | reverse complement strand
GCCGGATCGCGACATCGTTCTTCTCGTCGACGAAGAGCCGCCACACGCGCTCGAGGAAGCGCCGGCAGCCGGGGATGTCGCGCGTGTTCCAGGGCTTCGAATCGGCCAGCGGGCCCATGAACATCTCGTACAGACGAAACGTATCGGCGCCATGCTCGGCGATCACATCGTCGGGGTTGACGACGTTCTTCAACGACTTCGCCATCTTCGTGACGATCTGCTTCAACGGCTCGCCGCTGCCGCGCCGCGCATAACCGTCGGCCTTGGTCTCGACTTCGTCCGAAGCGATCAATCTGCCGCTCGCGTCCTCGTAGGCGAAAGCGGTGATCATGCCCTGGTTGAACAGGCGCTTGAACGGCTCGTTCGTCGAGACGAGGCCGAGGTCGAACAGGACCTTGTGCCAAAAGCGCGCGTAGAGCAGGTGCATGACCGCGTGACCCGCGCCGCCGACATAGAGGTCGACCGGGCCCCAGTAGCGCTCGGCGGCCTTCGAGTACGGCGCCGAATCGTTGTGCGGGTCCATGAAGCGCAGCCAGTACCAGCACGAGCCCGCCCAGCCCGGCATCGTGTCGGTGTCGCGCAGCGCGGGTGAGTTGCTCGCCTTGTGCGTCGTGCGAATCCAATCCTTCGCGCGCGCCAGCGGCGCCGAACCATCGGCCGAGGGTTTGAAGTCGGCGAGTTCGGGCAGTTCGACCGGCAAATCGCCGTCGTCAACCGCGACGGTCGTGCCGTCGGGCAAGTGGAGCAGCGGGAAAGGCTCGCCCCAATAGCGTTGGCGAGAGAAGAGCCAATCGCGAAGACGATAGGTCGTGCGGCCGACGCCGGCTTGTTTCGCCGCGAGTAGTTCGATGATCTTCTGCTTGGCCTGCGGCGTGAAGAGGCCGTCGATCGGCGAAGAATTCATCGCCGTGCCTTCGCCGGTGAAACAAGCTTCCTTGGAAGCCTCGGGCGCGCGCACGACTTCGACGATCGGCAGATCGAACTTTTGCGCGAACTCGTGGTCGCGCACATCGTGGCCGGGCACGGACATGAACGCGCCGGTGCCATAACCCCACAGCACGTAATCCGCGACCCACACCGGAATGCGCGAGCGCGGATCCAGCGGGTTGGCGGCGTACAAGCCCGTGAACACGCCGCTCTTCTCCTTGGCGAGATCGGTGCGTTCGAGATCCGACTTCGCCGAGGCCGCGCGCACGTAGGCTTCGACCGCGTCGCGCGCCGCCCCCGCGGGCAAAGTTTTCAACAAGGGATGCTCGGGCGCGACAACCATGAACGTCGCGCCGAACAAGGTGTCCGGCCGCGTCGTGAACACGCTCAGACGTTCGCCGCCGCGGCCTGCGATCGGGAAATGGATTTCTGCGCCTTCGCTCTTGCCGATCCACTCGCGCTGTTGCGCCTTGATCGATTCGGGCCAGTCGAGACCCTCGAGGTCGTCGAGCAGGCGCTCCGCGTACTTCGTGATCCCAAGCATCCACTGCTTGAGCGGCCGGCGCACGCAGGGATAATTCCCGCGCTCGCTGCGACCATTGATCACCTCTTCGTTGGCGAGCACGGTCTTCAATTCCTCGCACCACCAGACCGGAACGTCGGCGCGGTAGGCGAGGCCGTGTTCAAAGATCCGTTTGAACAACCATTGCGTCCAATGGAAGTACTTCGGATTCGAGGTGTCGATCTCGCGCGACCAGTCGTACGAAAGCCCGATCTTCTTCAGCTGCCTGCGAAAGTTGTCCGTGTTCGTGCGGTTTGACTCGCGCGGATGTTTTCCGGTCTGAATCGCGTACTGCTCGGCGGGCAGGCCGAAGGCGTCCCAGCCCATCGGGTGCAGCACCGAAAAACCCTCCATGCGTTTCTTGCGCGCGACCACATCCGTGCCGACGTAGCCGACGGCGTGGCCGACGTGCAATCCAGAGCCCGACGGATAAGGGAACATGTCGAGCACGTAGTACTTCGGCCGCTTGGGATCGAAGCCGCGCTCGCCCGGGCCGGGCGTGCGAAAGGTGCCCTGGGTCTCCCAGTGGGCTTGCCAGCGTGCGTCGATCGCCGCCGCATCAAAGACGTTCTCGTTCAAGGGCTTTTGCTCGTCCGGCGGGCCGGAGGTTGCGGGTTTTCCAGAAGACCGGGCGCACCAAGATAGGGGGGCGAGCGCGCCGGGACCAATCGTTCGCCACTTCCCGGCGGGCGGCGGTTGACGGACGCTCGCCTGCTGGTCATGCTCTTCGCCCGTTCTCCGCGGATCTGTTTCTTCGCGGGGGACGGTCGGATCAGCCTCGAAATGCGACGCGCAGGGCTGGTGCGCACGGGGGATTAGCTCAGTTGGTAGAGCGCTAGGATGGCATTCTAGAGGTCAGGGGTTCGACCCCCCTATCCTCCACCACATACGCGGCCGCGGGTTCTTTGCGAACCGGCGGCCGCGCCTGTTTCCACGGGGAAATAGGAACCTGGTTCGTACTTGGCTTTTCGGGGTGTCGGCCCCCGCCGTTCTGTATCTTGCGCGGCCCGATGACCGAACTGGCCCATCCTGATCGCCTCGCCAAGGTCGAAGCCTTGCGCGCCGAAGGCATCGATCCCTATCCGGCCCGCGGGGTCGTCGCCGATCCGATCGAGAAGCTCTTGGCCGAAGTCGGCACCGCCGAAGCACCTGGCCCGCGCGCGGGCAGCGTGGCAACGATCGCCGGCCGGCTACTGTCGATGCGCGACTTCGGAAAACTGGTTTTCGCGCCCGTACTCGACCGCAGCGGCCGGATGCAGATCGGCCTGGAGCGCGATCGCCTGGGCGAATGGTGGCCCAAGCGCAAATTGTTCGACGGCGGCGACCTGGTCGGCGCGACCGGCATCCTCGGCCACACGAAGAAGGGCGAGCCTACGCTGTGGGTCACGGAGCTTCGCCTGCTGGCCAAGAGCGTCGCGCCGCCGCCGGAGAAGTGGCACGGTCTCGTCGACGTCGAGGCGCGCTACCGCCGCCGCTACGTCGACCTGTGGGCCAGCGAAGGCGTCAGCGCGGTGTTCATCAAGCGCTCGCGCATCGTCAGCGGCATCCGCAAATTCCTCGAAGCCCAGGGCTACATCGAAGTCGAGACGCCAACGTTGCATCCGATCCTCGGGGGAGCGACGGCGCGGCCGTTCGTGACCCACTACAACGCGCTCGACCACGATTTTTTCCTGCGCATCGCGCCTGAGCTGTATCTCAAGCGCTGCATCGTCGGCGGACTCGAGCGCGTCTTCGAGATCGCGCGCAACTTCCGCAACGAAGGACTTTCGCCGCGCCACAATCCGGAGTTCAGCATGCTCGAACTCTACGAGGCCCAGGCGGACTACCGGCGCATGATGGAGATCGCCGAGACGCTGATTGAAACACTTGCGCGTGAAGTGAACGGCACGACCGCGGTCACGTTCCGCGGCGTGAACTACGACCTGAAGGCGCCCTTCGAGCGTCAGAGTTATCTGGAACTGTTCACGAAGCACGCCGGTTGCGCCTTTGACGACGTGCCGCGTGTGCGCGCGAAAGCCGCCGAACTCGGCATCCCCGATCCGGGCAACTTCGCGAAGTTGTCCAACGACGTGTTCGAGGCCTGCGTCGAAGATCACCTGCACGGTCCGGTGATCGTGTTCGACTATCCGGTCGAGATCTCGCCGCTGGCGAAGCGCAAGCCGGGTCAGCCGAAGATCGCCGAACGCTTCGAAGTTTTCCTCGGCGGCATGGAACTCGGCAACGCCTTCAGCGAACTGAACGATCCCGCGGATCAGTATCAGAGGTTTGCCGAGCAGGTCGCCTCGAAGGATCCCGAAGCACCGGGGGAAATCGATATCGACTACGTGCAGGCGCTCGAATACGGCATGCCACCCGCCGGCGGCCTGGGCATCGGCATCGATCGGCTGGTCATGGTGCTGACCGGCCAGGACACGATCCGCGACGTGCTGCTTTTCCCCGCGCTGCGGCCGCGCGCGACGGCGGGTGAAGCGACGTCGCCAGCGGCGGAAGGCGCGCAGGCCTGACATGTACAGTTGGTTCTTGAGCCTGCGTTACCTGCGAGCACGCAAGACCAACCTGATCGGCATCGGCG
>JANMRV010000433.1:0-1889 GCA_031388685.1 Planctomycetota bacterium | reverse complement strand
GCGGGCGACAGCCGGCCCGAGCGCGAAGTCGGGCGGATACTGTGCGAGCTGTACCGTTTCGCCGAAAGTATCGACTTCCTCGAACGCGCGGTGAAGCGCGATCCCGCGGACTTCGAGGCTTGGTCGCAGCTCGGACGCGCGCTCGCCAACACGGGCGACGAAGACGCGGCGATCGTTGCGCTCGACAAAGCCACGCAGCTTGCCGCGGGCAGGCAGAACGCCTGGCGCTTCAACATGTCCAAGGTGCTCGCGCGTATCCAGAGCAAGTTCGTGCGCGTGCGGGCGGGCGACCACACGTTCCGCTGGGCCCCCGATGCGGCGCGCGTGCTCGAAACCTACCTCGTGCCTTTCTACGCCGACGCGCGCGAGTCGCTCGCCGTGCGCTACGGCTTCACTCCGGGGCCGGTGCAGATCGAGGTGTTCGAGCGCTGGGGGGATTTTTCCGTGCGCTCGACGGGCTTCGAGGGATTTCCGGCGCTCGGCGTGTGCTTCGGGCCGGTGGTGACCGCGGTTTCGCCGGTCAGCGAACTGCGCGGGACCTTTTCCTGGGCGCGCACCTCGTTCCACGAGTTCACGCACGTGATCCACCTCGGCCTTTCACACAATCGCTGTCCGCGTTGGATCACGGAGGGACTTGCGACCTGGGAGGAGGTCAACCGCGAGCCGAGTTGGACGCGCAACATGCGCCGCGAGTTGATCGACTCGCGCGCTTGCGGCGAGCTGATCGGCGTGCGCGAGCTGAACCGCGCTTTCCGCGGTCCGCGGATCCTTTTCGCGTACTACCAGTCGGGCCTGTGGTGCCAGATGATGATCGAGCGCCACGGATTTGCAGCGATGGTGCACCTGCTCGAAGCCTTCGATCGCGGACTGGATCTCGACAGCGCGCTGGCCCTGGTTTTCAAGGCCACGCCCGAGGAGTTGGATCGGGGTTTCGAAGCCTTCATCGACCGCGAGGTGGGTGCCCTGCGCATCGAGCCGCGCTGGTCGCAAAGCCGGCTGGCGAAATTGCAACTCGACCTCGCGCCCAAACCTCCGGCGGGCGCCGCGGATCGCGCGCGTTGGATCGAGGACAACGTCTCGCTGGCCTTCGGCCGCTGGCAGGGCGGCGCGCGAATCGATGCCGAGCAGGCGTTGCGGAGGCTGGATGAGGCCAATGCGCAGCCCGCGCGGGCGAGTTTCCTGCGCGGCGAAATCGCCATGGCCGCGGGCGACACGCAAGCGGCCATGGCGCACTGGCGCGAAGGGCTGGCGGCGGGCGGCGAGGACTTCCGTGTGCGCTTCGCGCTCGGGAGCCTGGCGTTGAAGGCCGACGACCTCCCACTCGCGGAAGAGCATTTCAAAGCCGCCGAAAAGGACTTTCCGGGGTACGACGATCAGGCGATGTCCGCCGAACTGGCTCTCGCGGACGTGTACAAGCGCAGCGGCCGGCCCGACGACGCTCAGGCGGCGCGCTCGCGTTGGCTGCGTTGGAACTCGGGCGAGTACGAGCCGCGCATGGGCGTCGCGGCCTGGCACGCGAAGGCCGAACGCTGGGCGGAGGCCGAGCGGCTCTACGCCGAGGCCAACGACATCGATCCCTTCCGGCGCCAGTTGCACGCGAAGTGGGCCGAAGCCCTGGTCAAGCTGGGCCGCCACGCCGATGCCCTGCGCGAGTACGAGGTCGGTGCGCTCGTGCCGCCGGAGTTGGATGCGGACAAGCCCAGCCCGTTGAGCGCGCAAGAGCGAGCGGAGTTGCTTGCTCAGCAGGCGAATTGCCTGATCGAACTAGGCCGCACCGAAGAGGCGTTGGCCCGCGTCCAGCAGGCACTGGACCTCGATGCCGGTTGCCATACCGCCAAGACCGCGCGCGCGCGTCTGCCCTGAATCGGACAGTACGGTGCCAGGCACGA
>JANMRV010000431.1:0-1447 GCA_031388685.1 Planctomycetota bacterium | reverse complement strand
CGGCGCCGGCTTGTTTCGCGATTGGGACGAGCAAGGCGTTCACCGCGCTGTTGTTCATGCGCATGGGATCCTCCAGCGTCTCGCCGCGCGGGAAGATCGCGAGCAGCGCGAGCTTCGCCTTGGGATAGCGCTTCCTCAGCTGCACAAGGATCTCCTTGATGCCCGCGGCGATATCCGCCGGCGGATCCATGCGGTGGCCGGTGTTGTTCGTGCCGATCATGATCACGATCGCCTTGGGCTGCAGCTGATCATAGGCGCCCTGCGCAAGCCGCCAGAGCACGTGTTCGGTGCGATCGCCGCTGACGCCGAGGTTGATCGGCGCATAAGTCCCGAATGTTTCTTTCCATGCGTTCGCGCCGTCCCCCTCCCAGCCCTGCGTGATCGAGTCGCCGACGAAGATGAGTTGCGCGCTGGCGTTCTCCTTCGCGCGCTTGGCGAGCTCGACATTGCGCTCGTGCATGCCGTCGTTCTCGACGGGCACCAGCGTGACGAGCGTCCGCGACGGCTCGGCTGCGGGCGTTGACGTGCAGGCGGGAGCGGACACGAGCGCGGTAAGCAGCAGGAACAACGGGATTTTTTGCATGTCAGAATTTTCGGGTCAATGCCGGAAATGGCGAGCGGAAGTGAAGACCATGGGAATGCCGAGTCGATCGCAAGCGGCGATCACATCGCCGTCGCGAACGGAGCCTCCAGGTTGGAGGATGGCTCCGACTCCGGCCGCGATCGCGGCTTCGACTCCGTCAGGGAACGGGAAGAAGGCATCGGAGGCCAGCGCCGAGCCTTTCACGCGCTCGGCTGCCTTGTGCACGGAGAGCCGCACGGCATCCACGCGACTCATCTGGCCCGCGCCGACGCCTAGAACTTCGCGGCCTGTTGCGAGCACGATCGCATTGGACTTGACGTGTTTGGCGACACGATTGGCGAACAAGAGCGTGTCCAGCTGCTCGCGCGTCGGCGCCGTGCGCGTCACGATTTTGCAGTCTTCGACGGTCTCGGCCTTGAGGTCGCGCGTCTGCATCAAAAAGCCGCCGACGAGTTGCTTCCACTCGAGGTCGCCCGCGCGCCGCGAGGCCGGTCCGAACGGGCCGCAGGCCAAAAGACGTACGCTCTTGCCCCACTTCGGCTTCTGCGTGAGCAACATAAGCGCGTCCGCATCGAAGCTCGGCGCGACGATGGCTTCGACGAAACGATTGCCGCTGACCAAGAATTCCGCACTGGCAAGATCGACTGGTCGCGTGAATGCAAGCACCGAACCATAAGCCGAAATCGGATCCCCGGCCCAGGCCTTTTCGAGCGCCTGCGCGATCGTTTCCGCCGCCGCCGCGCCGCAAGGATTGTTGTGCTTGGTGACAGCGACGAAGGGCGCGTCGAATTCCTTGGCCAATGCCAGCGCCGCGTCGAGGTCGACCAGGTTGTTGTAGGAGAGTTGCTTGCCGCCGAGCAGTTC
>JANMRV010000364.1:0-3163 GCA_031388685.1 Planctomycetota bacterium | reverse complement strand
GCCGATGTCACCGGTGGCTACGATTGGTGACGGCACAAGGGGGTCGTGGGTGGAGGAGCTAACCGACCAGCCCGCTCGTAGTATTTCGGAATGAACGGCGAGTACCTGCCCCAGGTGATGGTCAGTCTGGCCCGCAGCCATGCGCTCGAGGAAGTGCTCGGCGCAATCACACTGGGCATCGCCAAGTGCAAGAACGTGGTCCTGGCCCGGCTGTGGCTGATCGGTCCGGGAGACGTTTGTAAGGAATGCCGCTTCCAGAGCGAGTGCCCGGACCAGACGAACTGCCTGCACCTGGTCGCAAGCTCCGGCAACTCGCTGGACGAGGGCGCTGACTTCACGCAGACCGGCGGCAGGTTCCGGCGCTTCCCCATCGGCGTGCGCAAGATCGGTCGCATCGCGGCCTCCGGTGAGCCGTTGCTCTTGCCCGACCTGCGCGGAGACGAGGAATGGATCGCCGATCGCGAATGGATGAAGCGCGAGGGCGTGCGCACATTCGCCGGCCAGCCGCTTTCGTTCCGCGGCGAGATCCTGGGCGTGCTCGCGATTTTCGACCGTCTCGTGCTGACCCAGGCGGACTTCGAATGGCTGCGCGTCTTCGCGGATCACGCCGCGGTCAGCATCGCCAACGCGCGCGCCTTCGAGGAAATTGCGCGCCTGCGCGCACGGCTCGAGCAGGAGAATGACTATCTGCGCGAGGAAGTCAGCGCGGCGTGGGGCACGACCGACCTCGTCGGCGAGAGCCCAGGATTGCGCAAGACGCAGCAGCAGATTCAGCTCGTCGCGCCGACCACGGCGGCTGTGCTTGTCAGCGGCGAAAGCGGCACCGGCAAGGAACTCGTCGCGCGAGCGATCCACGAGCGCAGCGCGCGCAAGGACCATCCCCTGATCAAGGTCAACTGCAGCGCGGTACCCGAAAGCCTGTTCGAGAGCGAATTTTTCGGACACGTGCGCGGTGCGTTCACCGGGGCGCTCAAGGACAAGCTCGGCCGCTTCGAACTCGCCGACGGTGGGACGCTTTTCCTCGACGAGATCGGCGAAGTGCCGCTCGCGATGCAGCCCAAGCTCCTGCGCGTCCTTCAGGAAGGCGAACTGGAGCGGGTGGGGGACACGCGCACGCGCAAGGTCGACGTGCGCATCATCGCGGCGACCAATCGCGACCTGCGCAAGGAGGTCGACGCCGGCCGCTTTCGCCAGGATCTCTTCTACCGTCTGAGCGTGTTCCCCATCGAGGTGCCGCCGTTGCGCGAGCGGCACGAGGATATCCCGCGTCTGGTGCAGCACTTCGTCAGACATCTCGCCCGCGGGCTGAATCGGCCGCCGCCGCGCGTGACGCAGGCCGTCCTGAAACAGTTCAGCGAACACGACTGGCCGGGCAACGTGCGCGAACTCGAGAACGCCGTCGAGCGGGCGCTTATCCTCTCGCCGTCGGGACCGCTGCGGTTCGATCCGCCGGCCGGGCAGCGCGGACACGGATCCACAGGCGCGTCTTTGCCGCACTCCGCATCGGGAGAGACGCCGAAGTCGCGCTCCGATCTCAAGCGCCAGGAGCGCGCGATGCTCGTCGATGCGCTGCGCCACAGCCGCGGGCGAATCTTCGGCCAGGGCGGTGCGGCCGAACGACTCGGCATGCGCCCGACCACGCTGGCCTCGCGCATCAAGGCGCTCGGGATCGATCGCAAGGCCATCGATCGCGTCGGCTAGCGCGAGTTCAAGCCGCGCTCGTCACTCGAGGAGCAGCTTCTGCCAGATGCTGATCGATTTAGCGCCTCCGCGGTCGCCGCTCGAGCCGTTCCATACCGCGCTCGAGAGCAGCACCTGCTGGCCGGGCTCGAACGAAACCTCTCCGGATTTCGCGCCGGCGAGAGAGCGCGTGAGCACCAGGGACCATTCACCGCCATTCCAGCGCGCGCTCGCGCCGACCGGCGCTCCACCCTCGCGTTCGAGGTCGCGCACATCGCCGAAAGTCTCGGCCGAGAGTTCTTTCAATCGTCCGCCGGAGATCGCGCTGCTGGGGGCGGGTACGTACAGCGGCGCGACATCCAGCCGCGATTCGCGGTACACCGGATGCATCATGACGTGCGGCAAGGCCTCGATCAGATCCAGAACTCCCGCCGTGTCGATCATGCGCGCGGCACGCCAATGCCAGAGGTTCACCGGGTGTTCGTGCGAGCCCATCCCGAACAAGGGCGGCGTTTCTTCGTTCGAGAAAGCCAGCGCCAAGGCGTCGTAGTTGGGCACGTCCTCGAGCACGCTGTCGTCGCGCGTCGGGTCGCTCCAGCGCATCCGCAAGGCCAGCGTGTGGCCGTCGTGCAGCGCACAGACGCGCACAGCGAAGACCGCGTCGTCGTGCCAGAGCAACGGTGCTTGAACCACTTCGAATTCCCGCGCGGTCTTCCAAAGTTCGTCGAGCGGGTCGGAGGGGACACTCCCGATCAGGCGCCGCGCGACGATGCGCTCTTCTCGGTGCACGAGCCAGTGATCGGAGTGTGGCGGAATCAGTTTCTCTAGATGCAGCGTGAGGGCCGCAACGTCCGGGGGTGAAAAGTTGCCGTGGGCCGGCATTGCCGATCCGGGCAGGCCGACTTGGATGCGCGCGGCAAGTGCCTCGCGCGACGAGCCACCCTTCAGGAAACCCGAAGTGAAGTCGCGCGCCCAGTTGATCGATCCGTCGTTGTTCCACGCCACCTGCTTGCGATTGCCCTTGCCGTCGGCGGCGTGGCAGTTGACGCAGTTCTGCTCGTACAAGAGCCTTCCACGTTCAGGGGAAGCCGAGGCGTAATCCGCTGGCGTTGGCGGAGCTACCGCGTGGCCTGGCCGCAAGCTGCGCTCGACCCGTGCAGTCGTCGCAGCCTGGTCGAATGTTTCGCCGTCCTGCAGAGCCGCGCTGCGTGCCCGGGCGACCAGGCCGTCGCGGGCCAGTGTGCGCACGTGCAGCACCAGCGAGCGCAGATCGTCCTGCCGCATCCAACTCCATGCCGGCATGGCCGAGCCCGGCATGCCGCGCGAAAGCGTGGCCAGCAGATCCTCGTCGCTGGGAACACCGTTGTCGGTCGTACTGAGCCGGAAACTGCCCAGCCCGAAATTCCTGGCCGGTGGGTAGAGGTGGGGCTGAGCCGCGCCGTCACGATGATCCCGGCCTCGGTCGAGCGCCACCACCACGTCG
>JANMRV010000356.1:0-1685 GCA_031388685.1 Planctomycetota bacterium | reverse complement strand
CCGCGCGAAGACACGTCGCCTGACTTGGGCCGAGCTCTTGCAAAAAGTTTTTGCCATCGACGTGCTCGAGTGTCCGCACTGCGGAGCACGGCGCAAGCTGATCGCAATGATCTGCGACGGCGTCGTCGTGCGAAAGATCCTAGGGTCATCTCGGACTGCCGAGCGAGCCTCCAATCCTCGCGCGCTCACGCGTCGGCGAAGAACTGGCCTTTGGCGCGTGATATGGGAGCACCAGCGGACATCCGCGCGCACGCTCCGCGTGCGCGCGAGGCGGCGCTTTGCTGCGCGAGCAAGAGCCTGCCGCTCGAGCGCTGTCAGAGGACACTTCGTGGCACGCCGAGAACGCCTCGACCCACCAAACCTGCAGAAAACGGCCGCTTCGCGGCCCCCATCACCCTCGGGGGTACGACCGTGACGGCATGATCAGGGGCTTGGAGTTCCTATCCGTTCGTGGGACGTATGCGCGACTTCAGTTGCTCGCGAGTCGGCGCGCGGAAACGCGCGACATGGCGATCAACGCCGCAGCGAGCGCAAGGGCGAGCATGCCGGCGATCGAGAGCCTGACTCGCGAGGCCCAACGCTCGACGGACTCCTCTGTGAATTCGAAACGAGGCAGCGCGGCGGCGTCGTTCTGGGTCAGCGGCTGATTCTTGTGGATGCGCGGGCTGTAGAAGTCGTAGACCCGCTGCTTGAAGCCCTCTACTTGGTCGCGGAATGCGCGCTGACGCCAGTAGCCGGTGCCCGCCAAACTCGTGAGCGCCTCATGCGCTGCGATCGCGGGTGAAGCGAAGCGCCACAGCTCAACGAGCGCCTGTTGCAAGGCGAGTTGTTCGTCGAAATGCTTGCGCACCGGGTCGATCGACTCGCGGATCTCTGCCTGAACAACGAGGATTTGCTGCGCGAAGTCGACCTGCATGCCCGGCGGCGCAAGCTCGGGGTGATCTCGGTAAAACGAGTTGAGCACTTCGTTCCCACGCCGCTCGGCATCGCCCGAGGCCTCACGGGCTGACGCGACGAGCTCCGCACGCGACGGCATCGGGTGCAAGCTCTCGACGACGACGTTGAGCAGGGTTGGGATCACGAGCACGACCGTGACCCACGCGGCGCCAACAGCCGTCGCTGCGGCGGCGGCGCTGCGCGCGAAGCCGTTCACGAGCACCGCGATCGCGAGCCAGAATATTCCGTAGGCTGCGACGACCGCACACGCATAGACGAGCCGCGCGTTCGACGTGTCCGCTGCGACGCCTCCCCAGCTTGCACTCGCCCATGTCGCGCCGAGCGCAAGCACGAGGATTGGCGCGCTGCGCGCGAGAGCCCTGCGTGTCAGCCAGATCCATGGCGAGACCCCGCGCGAGAGCACCATGCGCAGCGTGCCGCTCTCGCGGTCGCCGGCGAGCAAGTCGTAGGCGAGCGCCAGCAGGAACAGCGGGAACAGCCAGACGAGCACGAAGGCGAGGTCGAAGCGGCCTGCGAGCAGGCGCGAAGGGTTCTCGATCTCGACGCGCGCATCGGTCGGTGTCTGCAGCCGCCACAGGCTGACGGACTCGAAGGCCGGCGTGATATCGGCTTGACCGACCGCGAGCAGCGGCAGCGGCGCGGGCGGGAGCACCGCCGCAAGCGGACTTCCCGCCAGCTGGCGCGGGTCGATCGCCTGGCGCGACAGCGCGTCCTGAACCTGCCGGACG
>JANMRV010000648.1:0-2941 GCA_031388685.1 Planctomycetota bacterium | reverse complement strand
CCGATCAGCCGGCGCAATCCGCGGCTCAGCATGGCCGCAGCTCCGATCACCCCCACGACCGCGGCTCCCACCACCGGCAGGCGGATCTCCGCGAAGGTTTCGCCCGAGAGCAACACGGCGATCGCGGCGAGCACCGCCATGCACAAGAGTCCAAGCAGACGATCGAAGGCGATCGAGACCAGTGCCGCCGGCTTGTGTTCGGGATGCGCGCGCGCCGCGAGCAGCGCCTTCACCAGGTCGCCTCCGGTGAGTCCCGGCACGGCCAGATTGAAGAACAGTCCAAGGCAGGTCAGCCTCAGGGATTCGTACCAGGCGACGTGCAGGCCCGCGCCTTTCAAGAGCCGCCACCAGCGCGTGACGATCAGCAATTGCCCCAGCGTGAAGAGCAAGAGCGCGATCCAAAGACCGCGCGGATCCATCTTGCGGAACACGCGCAGCATGCCGGGCCGCCAGTCGAATCCGGGATCGGCCAAAGGGTCCGGCGGAACCCGAGGCGGCGTGCGCACGAGCACGTATTCGGCTTCGATCCCGCGCTCCAACTTCGTGAACGCTTCGGGGAGCGTGCCGCTGTTCGCCGCGGGGAAGAAGCCGACGCTGTCGCGCTTCCATTCGCCGGAGAATTCACCTTCGACCTTGTACTCGCGTTCGACGCTGCGATAGATCGCGACGTCGTGCCAGGGGATCATGCGCAAGACCCAGGCGAGCACCGCGACGGCGAAAACGACCTGCAGCGGCGTGCGCCAACGCGCGAAGAACGACCGGTTCGCGGGCAGCGAACTTTCCGTCTCGGCCGCTGCCTTCGAGCTCACGTCTGCCTGATCCATGAATGCGCGCGACGCAGGCTCAGGGCGAGACGGGCCCGGGGCGCTTGTGCCACCACGCGTCCCAATCTTCTTCGCGCAGGCTCTCGAAGCCCGCGCCCGCGATCGCGCCGAGCGCCTGCATCGCCGCAACGCGCACGCGCCCGATGGGATGTTTCGTGGCGACGTCATACACGAGGGCGAGCTGTTCGTCGCGCGCGCCCTGCGTCACGGGCTGCGCAGGCGGCAGGCCCTGCTCCCGGATCATGGCCAGGATCGCAATCGGCACTTCTTCTTCGGACTCGGAGATCAGGCGCGGAAGCAGTTTCTGGAGATACACACTCCCGTTCGCGCGCACGAGCGCCTCGGCCGCGGCAGCGCGGACATGCGAACTTTTGTCGGAAATCCCGCGCTCGAGCGCCAATCTCACCGTGCGGCGCTCGAGATCGAGCACCAACCTCAGCAGGACCGTGCGATCCTTGGCATTCGCCGGCATGCGATCGAGCAGCGCGGCGCTGGCCGCGAGCGCGCGCAGGCATCCATCGAGGTCGTAACGCAGCTTGGCGATCCCAGCGCAAGCCGCCGCGACATCTCCCGGCGCTTCCAGGTTCGAGCGCGGCAGCATCGCCTTGACCAGCGGCGCCAGCGCTTCGCGCAGTGAATCGGGAGTGGCCAGTTCGGCGTTCTGCTCCGCGGGCGGCGGGACCTTGGCGAGCTTCAGGCGCGAACCTGCCCGGCCGAGCTGGCGCAGGCAGATCTGACGCGAGATCTGCCAAGGATCGATCGCTGAATAGCGCGCGAAGTACTCGACCTGAAGCGCCGCGAGATTCTCGCGCTCGGGATTGATGTCCGAGAGCGCGAGCAGGTTTTCGACGCAGGTCTCCAGCGGATCCTCGAGTTGCGAGGGGGCCTTGGCGCTGCTCGGGTCCTTCTTGAAGAGCGCGAGGAACCCCCTTTGAAAGAGGTACTCGGTGTCGTCCATCTGGACGGCCACGAGTCTGTGGTGACCGTCGTCCTCATGCATCTCGCGCACGTTGAAGGCGCGCGCGCCGATCGACGTGCAGGCGGGCGCGACGAACAGCGCGAGCGCCACGATCGCGAGCGAGAGCGGGCGGATTGCGCGCGGCTGTTGTCCTGAAGTCTGCAACGCAAACTCAGCAGCAGGAGCCGTGAATGGCGGCGAAAACTTCGCGGGCCGCGGCCGCGACGCGTTCCGCGGTGAAGCCGAATCTCTCGAGCACCAGCTCACCCGGCGCGGAGGCGCCGAAGCGATCGATGCCCAGTGCCACTCCCTGATCGCCGACGTGGCGCTCCCAGCCAAAAGTCGCGCCGGCTTCGACCGAGACGCGCGACTTGACGTGGTGCGGCAGTACGCTTTCGCGATACGTCGCGTCCTGAGCCTGGAAAAGTTCCCAGCAAGGCATCGAGACCACGCGCGCGCGCAGGCCTTCCTTGGCGAGCAGCTCGCGCGCCGCGACGCACAATTGCACTTCGGATCCGGTGCCGATCAGGATCACCTGCACGGCTCCCTCGGGAGCGTCCATCAGCACGTACGCGCCGCGCTCGACGCCGCTCGCCGCCAATTCTTTCGTTCCGGCGAGCACCGGCAGTTTTTGTCGCGAGAGGATCAAGCAACTTGGCTTCTTCGTGCTTTGCAGAGCCACGCGCCATGCATGCGCGGTTTCATTGGCGTCGCAGGGACGAATCACGTTGAGTTGCGGCATCGCGCGCAGCGAGGCGAGATGTTCCACGGGCTGGTGCGTCGGACCGTCTTCGCCGACCGCCACCGAATCGTGGGTCCAGACGGTGATCAGGGGCAAATGGCTCAGCGCCGCGAGCCTGACCGGCGGGCGCATGTAGTCGGAGAACACGAAGAACGTCGACACGAACGGCCGCAGGCCGCCGTGGTAGAGCATGCCGTTCGCGATCGAACCCATGGCGTGTTCGCGCACGCCGAAGTGCAGGTTGCGACCGACCGCGCCGGAAGGATCGAACGCGCCGCCCTTGTCGATCGAGGTTTTCGTCGAGCAGGAAAGATCGGCGTCGCCGCCGATGAATTCAGGCAGGCGCGGTCGGCCGCAACTTGCACTTCGGCGTGCGCGAACACGCCATGGGTTAGATCGCGAATGGAATGCTCTACC
>JANMRV010000323.1:0-2730 GCA_031388685.1 Planctomycetota bacterium | reverse complement strand
GCTGTTGGCGATGGCGATGCCTTCGTCGTCGTCCTCGAACGGCACGACCACCACCACTGGCCCGAAGATCTCCTGCTGCACCGGGGTCATGCCCTGCTTGCAGCCGGCCAACAGCGTCGGCCCGACGTAGAAGCCGGTGTCCAGCCCGGTCAGGCCGCTGCGGTGTGAAGACGAATCGATGCGCTTGAACGTCTCGGCGAGCACGCTCTTGATCGGGTCCGCGCCTTCGGTTCCACGCCCGCGCGCGATCTGGAAAATGTTGTGCTCGGCCTCGTCCAGCAGCTTCTTGACGCTCTCGCCGTCGGGTCGCGTCTGGTACGCCTGCTCGATGATCTGGGTCGACGAATCGATCAGCCGGCGCAGTTCACTGAGCTCGGCGACGATGCGCACGTGGTAGGCGAGGTGCGCGCCGGAGACCACGCGGCTCGACAGGTCGATCAGCGCCTCGGTGCCGCCGACCAGCTGGAAAGTTTCGTTGGCGCGCAGGTCCTCGCCGACGGTGACGAAGGTGACTTCGGCGTTGCGGTCCGCGAGGCGCATCAACGAATCGAAGAGCGCGCGGTGGCGCTTGTTGAAGAAGTCCTCGGTGCGCAGCGCCTCGCTAACTTCCGGGATGCGATCGGGTGAGAGCAAGAGCGCGCCTACGATCGACTGCTCCGCATCTTCGTTGTGCGGAGCGACGCGGGCGGGATGTTCTGCCTCGGTCATCTCTATGCCAAGCCCAGCGCGGGCGAGGCGCGCAGGATATCCGCTGCACGCTACCGATGAAAGCGGCGCGCGCCGTCTCCGAGGAGAGGGCGCGCGCCGTCGGAATCGTGCGTTCGCGCTACGTTCAGGCGCTGGCCACGATGACCACGCGGATCGCCGCGAATCGATCGCCATGCACGTGGATCTTGACCGTGTGCTCGCCGACCAGCTTGAGCGGCGCGTCGAGCCGAACGTTCTTTTCTTCGACCGTGTGCCCGGCTGCTTTGAGCAGGGCGACGATCGAAGCCGCGTTGACCGAGCCAAACAGATGGCCCTGATCGTCGGCGCGCTCCGGTGTGGTCACTGCCACGCCGCTGAGCGTCGAGATCCAAGCGTCCATCTCGGCCGTCTTGACGGCTGCGACCGCATCGAGCTTGATACGGCGGCGGTCCATCAATTTCTTGTTTTCCGGCGTGGCCTCGGTCGCAAGACCGTAGGGCACGAGGTAGTTGCGAGCGTAACCAGAGCGCACCTTGACGACGTCGCCGCACTCGCCGAGTGCATGGACGTGGTCGCGCAGCAGGACTTCGATGTTTTTCGACATGTGAGGTTCTCCTTTGGGTCAGCCGACGAACGGCAGGAGGCCCAGGTGACGCGCGCGCTTGACCGCCTGCTTGAGCTGGCGTTGGCACTGGGCACAGAAACTCGTCCGGCGTCGGCTTTGAATCTGCGCCTGCGGCGTCATGAACTTCGTGATGTACGGGAGGTCCTTGTAATCGATGCGCGGGTCGTCGCAGCGCTTCTTGCCCATCGGCATCAGGGGTGCGCGGGGCTTGCTGGCCATTTTCATCGCCATGTCACACGTCCTCCAGGTCGTTCAGACTCACGGGTAGATCCTCAACAGAAGCATATTCGTCGAGCGGCGCACCATCCTCGCCGAGCGCACCACCCAAGGGCGGTTCTTCGCGATCGATGGCGTCATCGGCCGGCGGCGGCGGCGGGGCGAAATCGTCGCCCTCGGCGGCCGACAGCTCGAGCTCGGTCGCGGGGATTTCCTCGACCGCGAGCAGCAGGTGTCGCAGGATGCGCTCGTCGAGCTCGGCGTCGCGGCGGATGCCGGTGATGGCATTCGGACCGGCCTTGAAGTGCGTCAGCAGAAACGTGGCCCGCTGGCGGCCTGCGATCGGATAGGCCAGACGCCGCTCGTCCCAGCGCCTCGCGCTGACGATCTCGGCGCCGTGTTTCTTCAGTACGTCGGCTACGACGGTCTTGGCCGCCTTGTAGTCCGCACGCACGACCTGGTTGTCCAGGAGGAACATTCCTTCGTATTGGTTCACTATGGGTCTTCTTGGCGAGTGCGGACTCATCGAGCGGTCAGCTCGGGTCCTGGTTCCAGCGGCTGTGGTACCGCGTCATGGCCCGCTCCAGGTCGTCGCCGCGGATCCAGTCGAGGCAGAAGTCGCTGGCGTTCGCCACCGAGATCTCGGCCTCGACTCGCCCCGCGGAGGAGAACGGTTCGAGCACATAACGCGCCGCATCGGTCCTCGGCCTGCCGATCCCGACGCGCAAGCGCGGGAAACGATCGGTGCCGAGTGATTCAGCGATCGATTTCATTCCGTTGTGACCGCCGTTGCCCCCGTGGGGGCGGACGCGGAGTTCCCCAAGCGGAAGGTCCAGGTCGTCGTACACGACAAGGACATCCGCGGGAGGCACCCCGAGCTGGCGAGACAGCGGTGCGACGACACGTCCAGAGAGATTCATGTAGGCCTGTGGCTTGACGAGCAGCGCGCGCGATCCCGCGCGGGCGAACACGAATTGCCGCAGCCCATGGTCAGGCTCCAGACGAGTAGCCGGTTCAAAGATCCACCCCTCGCGCCCGGCCAGGTGGTCGAGCACGTGGAAGCCCAGATTGTGGGGCGTCCAGTCGTACCGGGAACCGGGGTTGCCCAGTCCGACGAGGAGCCTTGTCCCCTGAACTTCCATTCGAGGGTCGAAGAGTATACCGACCGTCCCCACGGTTCGTACTCGAATCGTGGGGACGGT
>JANMRV010000322.1:0-3296 GCA_031388685.1 Planctomycetota bacterium | reverse complement strand
GGCGCGTTCGTGACCGACGCGCTCGACCAGGAAATCGATGCATTGCTTCGTGCTCATCTCGCCCAGGTGGAACTTGAGGCTGAACACGATGCGCGCGCAGCGGTGCATGCGCCAGAAAAGCATTCCGATGCGATCCTTGGGCGTGGCGGCAAAGCCCTTGTCCCACAAGAGCATCTCCCAGTACAGCGCCCAGCCCTCGGTCCAGAACGGAGTCGAGAAGACGCGGCGGTGCTGGTTGTAGCGCTCTTCCATGAACCCCTGCAAGTTGTGGCCGGCGATCACCTCGTGGTGCACGACGGCCCGCGCGAAGTGCGGATTGTTGCCGCGCATGCTCATCAGCTTCTCCTCGTGCGTCATCGCGTCCGTCGGATACGAAACCATGATCGAATCGCCGCCGAGGAAGAACGGGTTCACACGTTGCGACTGTGGCGAGAGCATCTCCATGCGCCAGGTTTCCGCCGCGAGCGCCGGCACGCTGATCAGGTTCTTGCTTCGCAGGAATGCGATCGACTCGAGCGTCAAGTCGCGGATCAGCACCGGCTGTTCACCCGGAGGCACGCTGGACTGCTTGACCAGTTCCAGCGCGCGTTTCCAATCGTCGCCGCATCCCATTTCGTTGGAAGCCTTGCGCATCTCGGCCATGCACCAGGCAAACTGGCGCTGGGCCAAAGCCACGAGTTCTTCCGCGCTGTAGGGAATCCACTCGTCTTGCAGCGCACGGGCGAGTGCCTGCGCGCCGATCGGATCGCCGACGATGTCGTCCTCGCCGCTGCCCACCTTGACGATTTTTTCGCGCAGGAATTTCGCGTAGTCGCCCAGCGCCTGGCTGGCTGCGGCGTAGGGCGCCTTGCACCACCACGTGAACAGGGGATCGTAACCGTCGTAAAACTCGAACCAGTTCTTCAAGGCGGAGCTCAGCTCGTCGACGCGCTTCGCCGCGCGGCTCGCGTCAAAGCGATCGATGCCGGCTGCATCCTTGTCGAGACGCGTCTCGAGTTCAGTGCTCCGCGCGGCGAGCGACTTGCTCAACTGTTCGAGACTGTCGGCGCTCGCGCGCGCGTCGACCGGCTCGATGCGCGCGCAGGCTTCGGCGAGATCGCAGATCCGCGGCGCGAAGTCGACCAGAGCGGCGATGCGCGCGTCGTTCGCAACGTCGCGCGAAATGGCGGCCAGGCGGCGCTCGATCCAGGTGCGCAGGGCGAGCGCATCGACCTGCGCGGGCCGCGACAGAGTTTTCCAATCGAGCGTGGCCAATTCCTGCAGCCAATCGCGATGGAACTTCGCCATTCTCACGCGCAAAGCCGGAGAGGAAGACACCGGGTACAGTCGCCGCAGGCGCTGGGCGTCATCGGACCAGCGCTGCACGGCCGGCCACAATTCGCTCTGCGGCGCGTGGATCAGTTCGGCCAACCCGATCGGCTCGTCGGGAATCGGGTTCTTGTCGCCGCCGGGCACGACGGGGAGCCTCTGGACGGCCGGCTTGGGAGCTTGCGCGGCCGCCGCGCTCTGGCCCGCGGCCGGCTGAATCGGACACAGGAAGACCAGGAACAGAATTCCGCTGAGGCAGGCGTGGGACATGATGCTTCCTTCGTACCAGTCCCTGCCCGTTCGCGCCACTTCGATCCTCGCGTGCAGCGGGATTGCCTGAAGTTCACCGGCAAGCCAGACTCGCTGCGAGGAAAGTCGAACGATGATCACAGCCCTGCTGCTCACGATCGCGCAGTCGCCAACGGCTCCAGCCCGCGGCGCGGGCGGATTCGTCGTCGTTGCGCCGGCCTGTTATCGCTCAGCGCTCGCCCCGCTGCTCGCAGCGCGCGCGAAACTGATGCCGGTGGAGTTTGCGTGCCTCGAAGACCTCGTCCAAGTCGAGACCGGGCCTACGGGTTCGCGCATCGATCCGCCCGAAGCGATCAAGCGCGCGCTCTTCGCGCGCTGGAAGTCGGACTCGATCGGCTACGTGCTGCTGGTCGGCGACGCGGACACGTTTCCGGTCCGTTTCATGGTCCTCGACCGCTTCACTCCCGCGGCGGCCAACTATGCGTTCTACGCCAGCGACCTGTACTACGCCGACCTGGCGGACTCCGCCGGCGCCTTCGACGATTGGAATGGCGAGCGCGAAGGATTCCACGCGCGCTACTTCGGAGAAGTGCGCGGCGAATCGAACAAGCAGGATCCGATCAATTTCGATCAGGTTTCCTACAGCCCGGAGATCGCCGTCGGACGCTGGCCGGTGCATTCTCCCGATGAGGCCGCGCGGCTGGTCAAGAAGACACTCGACCACGAGCCCGTATCCGCGCCGCGCGCCTTGATCGTGCACCCGGACGGTTGGATCGACGCGCGTGAACGCGCGCGCGCTTTCGGCACGAACCTGACGGCCCACGGATTCGTCGTCGAAACGCAGATCTACGGTGACGAGGCAAGCAGGCCCACACCCGAACGCACACTGGCAAGCCTGCGCAACGGCACGGACCTCGCGCTGCACTTAGGCCACGGTAGCGAGCAGGGTTGGCATCTTTGCCTGGGTCCAACCGAGCAGGCAGCGCTGATGCAAAGCTCCCCCGCCGTCTACTGTTCGATCGGTTGCAGCACCGCGCACTTCGTCAACGAACCACCCTATCAGGCCTATCTCGACGAATCGGGCGTCCCGCACCGCGGGACCAACGACGGCGAGCAGTTCAAGAGCCCGCCACCTCCGCCGCATTGGCTGCAGCCTGGAGCTTTCGATTCGACAGGCTTCGGAGCTGAACTGGTGCGCGCCCCTGGCGGCGGCGCGCTGATCTACATCGGTTGCGACACGGGAGCTCAACCCTGCGCGCTGACGCTGCTCGACGGATTTCAGGCCGCGCTGCGCACGCCCGCTGCGCCACGCGTCGGCGATGCCTGGCGGATTGCGCTCGCGCAGTACTTCGAACGCGAGAAACTCGCCACGCTCCAGCCCAACGACGACTGGTATCCGCCCAGTATTTTCTTCCAGGGCATGAAGTTCGTTTTCTTCGGCGACCCGACGCTGCAGCTCTGAAGCTTTGCGCCTATTCCAGTTCCGCGAACGCCGCGCCGCCAGCGCGTGAGAAACGGACTTCGATCGCGTTCGGACGGCAGCACACCGGACAATCCTCGACGAAGCGCTGCTCGGCCCCTTCGGTGCGATCGACTTCGATGACGATCTCCTCCGCGCAGGCACCGCAGCGGTAGCTCAACGGCACGCAAGCCTGTTCATCCTCAGGACTCGTTTCGGCGCCTGCCGCCTCCCGGCTCGCCAGCGTGCGCTCGATCGCCGCCACCAGTTGCGGGTTTGC
>JANMRV010000304.1:0-12143 GCA_031388685.1 Planctomycetota bacterium | reverse complement strand
GGAACTCCAAGGGCTCTCATCGTGCGGCCAGGATAGCCTTGTCGTAAGGAGGATCTAGCGGCCCGGCCTGCGCAGCGCAATTTCAAGCTGTGCGTTGCAGAGCTGGAGTCGGGTGTTCAACCGCCACGCACTACGGGCTGCCGCCTTCGCTGCGAGCCCATGTTCACGGAGGTTCCCGCGCCGGCATTCCTCCGAATGAGGGAAACAGAACCGAGCGCGCACGGCGCGGCGCGACTTCTCGCGGCCGAGTGGCTGTCCAATGCGGTTCCCTTGCGATCTCGCGAGGCGAAGTGCGCGTTGAACCGTGCGCTGCGTAGGATGTTGTCAGAGGAGCTTCCCCATGGCGAATCGGTCTTCAGTGCGGCTCGCGATCCTGTTCGCGGTGCTTGCGATCGGTCTGGTTTTTCTTGCGCGCTCGTTCTTGAACACGGATGCGCCGAAGATCGACATCGGAGCTTCCGTTGAACCGGAAAGCAGACCGGCGGCGAGTCAGCCCTCCGCGCCGAGCGTCGCTGCGATTCCAGATGCGCCGGCCCCAGCGCAGGCGGCGGAAGTCGCGCCGAGCACGCCGAGCGAACGCGCGGCGGCGGCCACGCTCGAGGAACTCGAACTTGCCGATGCCATCTGGGTCAGCGGCAGCGTGCGTTTTCCCGAGCACACTCCGCTCGGGGAAACCGTCGAGGTGATCGCCAACGGCAAGAAGTTCAAGAATCGCGAGATGCACCGCGCGCGCGTGAATCCAGACGGCACGTTCCGCGTCGCGTTCGCGAAGGACACGCGCAGCGGCCGGCTCGCGATCGATGCGCCGCACCTGTATCTGTCCACGCCGCTGGCGATCAAGCCCGCCACTGCGGCGAGCGGGCATGTGCTCGAACCCGAAGTCGGCGGACGCATCCTCGGTGTGATCGTTCCGCCCGCGGGCGTAGCCGAGGCGGGCGAAAAACTCCAGAAATCCTCCGTGCGCCTTTTCGGTTGGCGGCCGGGAGCACGAAACGAACAGGTCGAACGCAGCTCAAAGATCGACGCCAACCTGCGCTTCGAACTGCGCGGCATTCCGCCGGACCTGCGCTGCAACGTCAGCTGCCAGACGAGGTCCTACGCGGATTCGAGCTGCGACAACGTCGCCGTCGCGGTCGGCGTGGACACGCCGCTCGAACTGCGCCTGACTCGCGGCGTGCGACTTTCGGGCAGGGTGATCGACGAAGCGGGCCTGGCCGCGGGCGGCGCGGCCACGACACTGGAGATCGAGCGCGAGCACGGCTCGAGCTCGAGCAGCGGCGAAATGAGCGACGCGAAGGACGGCAGCTTCGACCTGCGCGGCCATGAACCGGGCAAGTTCACTTTGAGCGCGCAGAAGAAAGGCTTCCAGGACGCCAAACTCGAACTGGGCGCGCTCGTCGACGGCGATGTGCGCGAGGGACTCGAACTGCGGCTGACGTCCGGACTCTTTGTCGCAGGTCGCGTTGTCTGGCCCGACGGGCGTCCCGCCGAAAAGGCGATGGTCAGCGCCGTGCCGCTCAAGAAACGCGACGACGACGAGTGGCGTCAGCCTGAGGACGCGCAATTTGCGACCGCCGCCGACGGCAGTTTCAGGATCAGCGGACTCGAACCAGGCGCGCTGGTCGTCGCGGCTTCAGCGACTTTGCGCGCAAAGGCTGAGCAAAAAGAGTCCGCGCCGGAAACGGCAACGGATGCAACGCAGGACGCACAGGCGCAAGCCGAAAAGCAACCGGCCAAGAAGTCGATCGCGCGCGGACCGCGATGGACCGCGAGGCTGGAGAACATCGAGCCGGGCAACGACGCGCTCGTCTTGACGTTGCAGTCTGGTTACGCCCTGACCGGGCGCGTGGTCGACGACAGCGGGGTTCCGATCAAGCGCTTCCAAGTTGTCGCCACGCCACAATCTCCGGAGAACGGGCCGCGCAACGTGCTGACGGGTGCCGTTCAGGCGCGCTTCAACAACGACGACGGCAGCTTCAAGCTCGAGGGCGTATACGCGGGACCGTGGAAGGTGCTCGTCAATGCGAAAGGTTATCTCCCCGGCGAGGGGGAGAACGTCGTCGTGCCCGAGCGGCTCGCACTTGGTTCGCTGGTGGTCCCCCGCGTTGCGATGTTGCGCGGTCAAGTCTTCGGTCCCGACGGGGCGCCCATGGCCAAGGCTCGCGTCGAGCTGAAGCTGCCTCGGATCAACCAGGCCAGGCGCGAGTTTTTCGGGCGTTCCGACTCGGGCGTGATCTGCGACGCCAACGGGCAATTCGAATTCAAGTCGGCCCCGAACGGCGACTACGTGATGCAGGCGACACGCGAGGGATTCGCCGGCAGCGATTTGCTGCCGGTGAGCGTGGCGCCGGGACAGACGGTCGAGGGACTGACGCTGACTTTGCGGCGCGGTGGGCGGCTCGTGGTCGAATTGATGTCGAGCGGCGGAGCGAAGACTGCCGGACGACAGATCTCGATCTATCCGCACTTCGAGGGCGGCGATTGGCGCGAGGCGCGCACGGATGCCGGCGGCGGGGCGACGCTGGAGGGACTGGCGGCAGGTCAATGGCAAGTCAGCGCTGAGCCCTCCGAGGAGGAGTTGAAGGAGCTCGGCCCGCAGGGCAACGAGGACGACTGGGAAGCGAGATCGTCCTTGCAGAAGACCGCGGTCGCGACGATCGTCGAGGGCGAAACTACGCGCGTCGTGCTCGGCGCTCCGCCGGCCGCGCCGGTCGAGATCCGCGGCGTCGTGCACTCGGGCGGCGCGCCGGTGGCCGGTGCGCGTGTGCAGGCCTACTTCCAAGGCGGCGCGGGCGGCGGTCAGCAGAAATTCGCGCGCTGCGACGACAAGGGCGCCTATCGGCTCAGCGTGGACCAGCCCGGCAAGTACTCGTTCACCGCGAGCCGCGAAGGCGCGACGTCAACGCGCTGGCGACAGGTCGACGTGCCCGAGGGGCCGAGCTTCCAAGTCGATCTCGAACTCTCGGCTGGTTCGATCTCCGGTCGCGTCCTCGGCCCCGATGGCGCGCCGGTGGTCGAGGCCTCGGTGATGCTGGGGATGGATCCGAAGGCCGCGCAACGACGCTCGGACCATGTCGGTGCCTTCGTGCAGACCGACGCGTCGGGCGAATTCCGTTTCGACGACCTTCCGGCCGGCGTCTACACGGTCACCGCGATGGGCGAGCGGATGAGCTCGAACGAGGCTGCGCCGCCGCTGAGTCGCGAGTCCGTGAAGGGGCTCGCTCTGGAAGAGGGCGCTGCGCTCCGCGATGTGACCTTGCGTCTTTCCGTCGGCGGAATCCTGCAGGGACTCGTGCGCGACTCCTCCGGCAAGCCGGCCCCACGGAGCGTTGTGTACCTGCGCGACTCCGCCGGTGCGGTGCGCGAGGACCTGGCGGCCTTCACGGACGAGACCGGGCACTACCTCTGCCGCGGAATCACGCCGGGCACGTGGACCGCCCACGCGGCCAAGGACAGCGAAGTCAGCGCCGAGAGCGTGAGCGTGCGTGTCGCGGTGAACGAAACGGCGCAGCTCGATCTTGAGATGCGCGTCGGTTGCATGCTGAGTGTCGAGATCCTGGATCGCGACGGAACTCCTGTTGGCGCCGCGATCAACGTCGTCGACGACCGCGGCCGCGAGCAAGCCGTCCGGGGCGCCCCGTCCGCCGAAGGCAGCAAGACCCAAAAAGTCGGCCCGCTCGCTCCCGGCAAATACACCGTCACCGCCTTCAACCACGACGGTGTCGCGGCCAGCGCCACGATCAGCCTCTCCGGCGAAACCACGCGCTCGCTCCAACTGAAGCTAGGCGGCTGACGCGAATACGGTACCAGGTTCGACTTCGACATCTTCATCGCCGCGCAGTCCCGGATGAAGTGCGCGAAGTCGAACCTGATGCTGCATGCGAGCACCCCCTCGCGCGGATCAAGAAGTCGAACCTGGTACGGTAGCTCAGCGGCTCGTCTGCAGCAGCTGTCGAGCACGAGCCAGAGTCATCGCGCGGCCGACGGGCGCGTGGCGCTTGGCCCAAATCGTCCAGCTCGTCAAGACGAGCGCGTGCGCACCTGTCTTCGTGTGCACCTGCGCGGTGTGTACGAGCAGGCGGCTCTCGAGTTCCTTCACTGCCGGTCCGTGGGCCTGGAGTTCGCCTTCTTCGTCCACGCGCGCGAGCAGGCGTCGCGCGGCCAAAGAGAGCCCCTTCATTTGCACGTCGTCGCGTGCGCGCGCAATCGACAGCACGGCCGGCCACAGGCGGCGATGAACGAAAGTCACTTTGTTGTCGATGAGTTTGACGGCGAGCACGTCCGGATGCTCGCCCAGCTGCTCGAGCAAGGCGTAGATCTCGCGGCCCTTGGGATGGCTCCACCACGAACCCCGCGCGGGTCCGCCGATCACCAACGACACGACACTAGGCCGTTTCGCGTCTGAGAGCATCAAGAGTCCATCCGCTTCGAGCCTGGCGAGGAGATCTGCGAGATGCATGGGCCAAAGGAGACTACACGACTAGACTGAGCGGGAGGATTCGAACACGATGATCTCCCTCGCGCTCACGTTGATCCAAGCCCAAGCCGCGCCCGCGCGGGACTTCGCGCCGATCGAGGTCTTTTCCGCCGACAAGGCTTGCGTCGCTCGCATCCATCGCGCGGCGGGACAGGAGCGCGTCGCGGCGAACATGGCGCGTTTCACGCTCACGGTGCTGCCCTTCGATGAGGTCGAGAATCATCGCGAGCTGTGGAGCACGGCCTATTCCTACGACTCGAGTCAGGCCAGGTACGTGCTCGCGAACTTTGGACGCGCGTTCGTCGAACTCGAAGAGCACTTCAGCGAGTCGCACACCGTGCTCATGATTCACGCGCCGGGACGCGAAGCCGTCAAGTGGAGCGGCGCCGAGCTTTCGATTCCGCGCAAGAATCTGGGCGGCACGAATCAGAACCGGAGCTGGCTCGACGACAAGCTTCAACCCAGCATCGCCTGGACCGACGGCGCGTTCGGACCGTGCCTCGAACTCGACATTCCCTGCCGCGACGGGTTCGTGCGCAAGCTCGATCTCGAGCGTCTGCGCCTGATCGATTCTTCCGACGAGAGCAACATGCCGCGAGTCCTGCCCGCCATCCAAGGCACTCTTCCCGAGCGAAGCGCGCTGCCCTACGTGGTCTCCGTCCAGTATCCGCGCGTTGCGCGCGCCGGACGCGAAATCGAAATCCGAATCCTCGGCAACCACGCGACGCCGGGCTGGACCTTCCTTGGATTCGAGCTCGAGCAGGGCGAAGGCAAGTTGATCCTGACTCCGCACTCGCAAGCGCCTGATGGAATCCAGGCGCAAGTGCTCACAGTGTTTCGCACCAGCGCGAGACTGAGCGATCTTCCGATCGGCCGTTACACGCTCGAGATCAGCGGTTGGAGCCCCGGCGGACCGCCGGCGACACTCGATGTGCTGCCGGGGAGCATCCTCGCCAGCCTGCGCACACGCGGCGGGTTCGCGGGCATCGACCAGTCTCTCGAGGTCCACGAACAAGGACTTCTGCGCGCTGTCATGGCCCGCGATCAGCCCGCGGGTTTCATGGACGTCGACGCCGGGCGCATGACACACATGCGCGAGCTGATCGCCGCGTTGCCCGCGAAGGACCGGCGCGCGACGACGGCGAACGCCGCCGATCTTTTCAAGCACACGCTCGGCTTCTGGAGCGGCGACAACTGGATCACGCTCGAAGTCGATGACCTCGCCGCCACGGAAACCGAACGCGAATTGATCAAGTTGATCCGCGCGCACTGATCGCCTGGCGCGCGCAGCGCCGGATCACTGCCCCGAGTACTGCTGCATCAACGCCTTGGCGCGCGGATGCTCAGGTGCGTACATCAAGGCCTGGCTCCACAGGAGCATCGCTGCATCCTTCTGTCCCTGCGACACGCGCACTGCACCCAGCTCGGCGAGCGCATCGGCGTTGCGCGTGTCGAGGCGCGAAGCCAGCAAGAGCAGCGGCTCAGCTTCGGTTGCGCGTCCGGTGCTGACGTAGAGTTGACCGAGCGCGACTAGCGAAGGCACATGGCGGGGCTCGGCGACGAGCGCGGCCTTGAGTTGCGCCTCGGCATCCGTGGAGCGCCCGTCCTTGAACAAGCGCAGCGCGTACTCCATGCGCGCGCCGACGAGCTTGGGATTCTTCGCCAGCGCTTCGTCGAACAACCCGTACAGCTTCGCCTTCTCGGCGCTTCGCGCAAAAGCCTGTTCGAGCGAGTGAATCACGTTCACGTGCTCGGGATCGACACGGAACGCGTCGGTCCAGGCCGCAAGCGCAAGATCCGCGCGTCCGTCGCGCTGGTAAAGCGTGCCCAGGTACTGGCGCGCGTCGACGTTGCCCTTGCCCGGTCGCAACTCGATGCAGCGAACTTCCAGCTCGATAGCTTCCTTGGTGCGACCCTTCTCGCCGATCGTGACCGCGAGATTGTGGTGCGCGATGTAACTCTGCGGCTCGACCGCGATCACCTGGCGCCAGAGCGATTCCGAATCCTTCCAGATGTGTGTCTGCGCGTTTGCCGCAAGACCAAGTGCGACGAATACAGCCAAGAGCGTCAACCCGACGGGTACCAGAATTCGATCGCGCCATCCGTTCAGCGCACGCTTCTCGACCAGCAGCGCGATCCCCGCGCCCAGCAACGCCGCGAGCGGCATGCAGGCGAGATAGGTGTAGCGATCCGCCGCCTTTTGCGCGCCGCTCTGGAACAATCCGAGCACGGGCGACACGAGGATCAAGAACGCCATCCAGGTCGCGAGGCCCGCGGGAAAACGTTTGCGCGAAAAGAACAGTGCCAGGCTCAGGACCGCGACGAAGACCATCGCGATCGCGTAGTCGCGTTGCCACGGATCGAAGTTTTCCTCGAGTTCGTACAGCGGCGAGAGAGCCGTCGGCAGGAGCGTCTTCCACACGTAGTACAGGCTGCCCCAGGAAGCCTGGGCCAGGCGGTTCAGCAGGCCGTGTTCGCTCCAGGAGACATCGGCGCCGACCATCGCCTGCGCGGCGTTGGCTTTCCAGGCGCACCAGATCGCGAAGGGCGCGAAGGGCCAGGTCGAAAGCGCGCTCTGAAACCAACTCTTGAGCGTCGGCTCGACGCGCCGCAAAGGAAAGACGTCGAGCAGGATCAACAACGCCGGCAAGGTCATGCCCCAGGCCTTCGACAGGAGCGAGAGCCAGTAGAACCCGAGTGTCGCAATCCACCACAGCGCGCCGAGTCCGTTTTTGTCCTTCGTTCGCAGCCAGCAAAGCAGCGTCGACAAGAGGAACAACGTCGACAACACGTCGCGCCGCTCCGTCGCCCAGGCCACAGACTCGACGCGCAGCGGATGCAGAGCAAAAAACATGGCCGCCACCGCGCCGCCGATCCACGCGGACACGGGCTCTTCGCCGGAGTTCACGCCGCGGCTCCAGGCGATCAAGCGTGTCGTGAGGCGCGCGAGCAGCACTGCGTTCAGGGCGTGAATCAGAAAATTCACGAGATGCATGCGCCCAGGATTCAGGCCCCACAGTTCAAACTCGAGGGCGCACGACAGCCACGACAGCGGCTGGTAGTGACCCATGTACATGCTCGCGTCCGAGAACATCCAATCGATGTTCTGCGAGGAAAGCCCGCGCCAGTTGGGGTTCTTGATGAACGTGAAGTCGTCGTCCCACTCGACGAAACCTTGGCTCAGCGCCGGAAGGAATGGCAGGCACGCGAGCACGAACACGCAGACGTGGAAGATCCAGCGCCAGCGTGTCGAGAGCGACTGATCCGCAGGGCTTTCGACCGCCGCGATCTTGCGCGGCGTGGGTTTTTCGCGCGGAGTTTTCATGCGTGCGGAGGTTCCAGGTCAGCGGGAGCGGCTCGATGACGCCGATGGAGAAGCCGGTGAGCTCACTGGCTTCGGGGCCTGTCCCTGTCCAACCGACCTGAGCACCCCATCAATCTCGCTCGTCTTCCCCACACAGGCATACGCCCAATTGCCGTGCTTGCCCTCTGCGTTCACGGCCTGAACCCACCGATGTGCAGCCGCCTCCTTCACCTCTCGCAAGGGATCGTACCCCTTCGTTTCCAGAACCAGCGTAGTCCGCGCACTATCTTCCCTCGGGTTCATGCGCACCAGAAAATCTGGCTCGTAGTCGTGCGGTTCGCCGTTGTGCAGGTACGGGATACTGAATCCGAGGCCCGCGTTCTTCACGAAGCACTCGACCAACGGATGCGTGTCAAGGACGTACGCGGCGGCCTGCTCCCACTTCTTCGTGTCGGCCACGACGTAGTTGACGTGACTGCGCACAAGTTCGCGAACTTCCTTGGACGTCCAATAGTCCACCTCGGCCGTAGTGCCCGGCCCGCGGGTCGTTTCGTGCCGTGGCACCTCGGCCGCTTCGCCTTGAGTTGTGTCGGGTCGAATCGAAGACACAAGGCGCTCGACGACGTGTCCGTAGAACGGCGAGACGCCCGCAGCACGAATGTCGTATGGATGCCGAGCCTCGACCTTCGTGGTCAGGAACTGGCGCACGATCTCGACGAGCTGCGGGAAGAGAACATGCGGCGCAATTTCCCCGGGACTGCGCGTGCAGTATTCCTTCGTCAGGCCCTGCGCGATGTCGAAACAAAGTTCCTGCACGCGCAGCCGGTTCGTATAGCTGCTCAGCTCCGCCATCGCAGTCGAGCCGGGCGAATTCAGCGATGGGCGGCTCTGCAGTCCAGGCATCATCGCCTTGAGCTGCGCCTCCGGAGGAATGTCGAGCGGATCTAGCACAAGCTTGGCGACGTGATCCCAATCAACGTGTACTCGCGCGCGCAGGATCTGGCGATAGCCCTCGACGCGCGGAAAGGTCATCTCGAACGGCGCCTTCGACGGGATTGCGTGGACATGATGGCGCTTCTCCTTGGGTGGGGGCGTGTCGCCCTTGTTCTGCTTGAGCGGAATCACTTCGAAAGGGACGCCGAGAACTTGGGCCACTTCCTCGGTCAATAAACCGTCAGGGCCAACTTCGTAGCTCGACCGTCGAAGGGCGCGACCAACAACTTGCTCGCATAGGAGCTGCGACATGAAAGGCCGAAGCCCGACAATGTGAGTGACCGTGTTGCAGTCCCAGCCCTCGGTCAACATTCCGACGCTGACGATGCAACGCACATCGCGCCCCGGTGGGTGTGTGGGGCGCTCCAACTTCTTGGCGAGCTCCTCAAATCCTTCTGGATAGAGCGACCTGCCCTGCCCATCGCGCGACCACTCTTGCCTGCCGACCGTGTCCAGGGTGAGTCGCATCCATGCCGACTCGTCGCTCTTCGACGCCTCGCCATCCGTTTCTTCGATGACGCGTGTGTCGACTCGAATGGTATTGATCTTGCCGTTCTTGTTGAACAGGGCCTCGAGCTTGCTATTCGGGATCCCGTACGGCGCCTTACCCTCAGCGAGCCACTCGTAGACGACCTTGGCAATCTTTGTGTTCTTGCACACCAGGATGAACACTGGCGGGCGCGATTCCTCGGCCGCCTGCCACTCGCGCAACTTTTCCTCCCAAAGCCCGCCAAGCATGACCATCGGCGGCTGTGCGTACTTCAGGATCGCCTCCGGCTTCGGACTGCCTCGCGAACCGCCGCGCTCGGTTGCTGTCAGGCGCGGAAGAATCCAGCGCCAGATGTTGAAGTAGCCCGGGATCTCCGCGCCTGTGGTGTCGCGCACCGCGAGCTGCGGAATCTTCACCAGCCCTGACTCGATCGCGTCTGTCAAGCCGAAGTCACTGACGACCCACGGGAACGGGCGGTTGGCTTCGGGGCCAGAGCTCTTCAGGTAATACGGAGTCGCCGACAAGTCGACGCACAACTTGATCCCACGCAACTTGTTGATGCGGTCGAGGCCTTCGACCCAGACAGTCGCCTCGCGAACAAATTCCTCATCGCCGTCATCCTCTTCCTCCGCATCGTCTTCGGTGGCGGGAAGGGTCTTGATTCGATATGCGTGATGAGCCTCGTCGTTGAAGACAAGGATGTTCTGTTTGCTGCCGAATTCGCGATCAAGCACCCGGCGGACCAAAGCCGCATCGGTCTCGAGGTAGCGCCAGCTTTCGACCTGGACGGACTTCAGGTTGCCCTGCTTGTCCTTTTCTTCCTGCATGATGGAGATCAGGCCCGCGTCAACCTGTCTCTTCAGGTCCTCTAGAGTGGCGTACCGCTTTCCACGAGCGCTCGTCGTCTTCTGGCCGACGTGGATCCGTTCCACAACCCGAGTCGCGCGGCCGGCCTTGCTCACTTTTGCGCTGACGCCGCCCGTCTGCACTTCGCGCGGCTCGAAGACGTGCCAGTTCGTGACCAAGATCGCCCCTTGCGCCATGTCTGGCATCAAGTGCGCGGGCACGAGATCGCGCTTGCGATACAGGCTCGCCTCAGCACTACGCGGATCGAGTTCTGCCAGACGGCTGCGAATTGTGACGTTGGGACAGACGATCAAGACGACATCTGAGAAGCGCGCATCGCCCCGGTCGTGCACCTTGTTGAGGATGCTCCACGCAGCGAGCATGCCCATGACGGTCGTCTTTCCAGATCCCGTCGCCATCTTGCAGGCGTGACGCCTGAAGCCGAGATAGCCTTCGGCCTTGCGGTCCGCGCTCGGCTCGTCGCGCGGAATCTCGATGCCCTGCAGGAAATCGGCGCGCGCCTCGGTGAGGAAGATCAACGTTTCGACCGCCTCGATCTGAGCAAAGAACAGCCGCTGGGAGCGCTCTTCGCGCCGCCAGTGTTTCAAGAGCTCGAGGGTCGTGCGCGAGACTCCCGGCCAACCTTGCGAGCGCCATGACTTGACGCGCTCGCGGATGCGATTGACGAGCAGGAGTTCGATCGCCGTGCCCGCGTTGCTACGGCCCGGCACCTCATCGTCCTTGGTCGGCGGCCTGTACCAATACATTGCCCGCCGGCGACCTTCGCGTTGGACAGGTGGCTTGCCCTCGGCGAGCTCCCAGTGCGCGGTCGGCTCCGCGTACGGTGAGTTGAGGATGGGCTTGGGGACTTCGAACTGGCTCATTTGTCCCTCGACTCCACCAGTCGACCAATTCCATCAATGAAGGCTCGGAAGCTCGGAGATTCCGGCGCGTTCAAGTTCAGGTGAGGTGCAATCGACTCGGCCCACCGTGTCTTTCCCCTTCCGTCTGGATCCGTGGCGTACTCACCAATAGCTTTTGCCAAGCACTCCCACGCTCCACAGATCGTGTCAGGTTTGGTCTTCCGAATTTGCGTTAGGTTTGACCTTGGGTACGCGGCGAGGACCGCCTCTGAGTCGGCAAGAAACCAGGACTCTGTCTCCTCGACCGCGATGCGAAACAGGACATTCGCCGGTCGAGCGTCCAACTGTTTGAGCATTTCCTCAAGCGCGTGCTTCAATTGCACGCAATTGTCGTCATCGGCATCAACAAGGACAATCACTGCGCGATCGAAAGTTGCTGAAGATTGCTTGCCGTAGTTGCGTAGCTTGATCGGGAGCTGCTCGAGCAGGAAATCGCGACCAGGATCTGGCCTCTGCAGCGGATTGACAGGCAGCCTTCCCTTCCCCCTGTGTGCATGAATTCGAAAATCGGATTTCTCAACGAGCTGAAATTTCCGGCGCAGCACTTCGCGGACTGTGGGCACATCCGACGATCCCTCTACGAGCACTTCGAAGAAGATCATGGGTTCCCACCGCTCAGATGGTCGCTGTACCAAAGGCTGCCCAGCGGAATGCCGTCGCGAACCATGCCGACTACCGCATCATCATCCGCTGCTCGGTGTATCGTAGAGAATCCATTCTCTTGCTTGGAGAGCACGAAAACCTCGGAAGGACTCAAGGCATCGACAAAGTAATTCGCATGAGTCGTCACAAGAATCTGGGGTCCTCCCTTCATCGAGGACCGTCGACGCATTTCGTGCGCGAGCGGCGCGAGGAGCTGGTGGTGAAGCCCATTCTCCGGCTCTTCGATACCGATCAATGGCGCGGGGTCGGGATCCTCAAGCATCAGCATGTAGGCGAAGTACTTGAGCGTGCCATCAGACATGCTGTGTTGGAAGAACGGGTCCTTGAAGCCCTTCTCATTGAACTGCAAGAGCAGTCGACCGTCCTTTGACTTTTCCGACGAAATGCGCTGGACGCCCGGGATCTTCCTGGAAACTTCGTCGAGTACGAATTTGAAGCGCTTCGGGT
>JANMRV010000295.1:0-7691 GCA_031388685.1 Planctomycetota bacterium | reverse complement strand
TTGCACTCGTGGCCGGCGTTCATTCCGGTGGCGTTCGAGACGACCGTGCTGTGCGCGGCGACGTCCGCGGTCGTCGGGATGCTGCTGCTCAATGGGCTCCCGAGGCCCTACCACCCGGTCTTCAACGTGCCGCAGTTCCTGCGCGCGTCCCAGGACCGTTTCTTCCTCGTCGTGCACGCGTCGGACCCCCAATTCGATCCGCGCTCGACCACGGAAAAATTGCAAGGTGCACACCCGCTGAGCGTCGCCGAGGTTCCGAACTGATGCGTACGAACTCTTTCATTCTCTGCATCGGTCTCTTCGGCGTGCTCGCCTCGTGCCGTCAGGACATGCACGACCAGCCGAAGTACAAGCCGCAGCAAGGCTCGGACTTTTTCGCCGACGGGCGCTCGAACCGGCCGCTGCTCAGCGGGACGATCGCGCGCGGGCGGCTCTCCGAGGACGAGCTTTTGGACACCGGCAAGTCGAACGGCGAATTCAGCAAGCTGTTCCCTTTCGAGGTCACGGCAAAAGTCCTCGAGCGCGGCATGAGCCGCTACGGAATCTTCTGCGCGCCTTGCCACGACGCCACCGGTGCGGGCAATGGGATGGTCGTGCAGCGCGGAATGAAGCAACCCGTGTCGTTCCACATCCCGCGTTTGCAGGAAGCCGCCGTCGGCTACTACTTCGACGTGATGACCAACGGCTTCGGCGCGATGTACGACTACTCCGACCGCATCAAGGTCGAGGATCGCTGGGCGATCGTCGCCTACGTCCGCGTCCTGCAGAAGGCCCAGAGCGCCAAGCTCGCCGACGTGCCCGCGGACAAGCAACAAACCCTGACCGAGAAGCCTAAGTAATGGCCGGCATCGAAATCCCGCGCGACGACATCAACCGGCTCCAGCGAGTCGTTCTGTTCCTCGCTGTGATTGCCGGCGCAGCCACCGTCTTCGGAGCGCTGCAGAGCCACGAACAGTTCTGGCACAGCTACCTGCTGGCCTTCATGTTCACCCTGGGCTTCCCGCTCGGGTCGTTCGCGGTGGTGCAGATCTTCCACCTGACGCACGGCTCGTGGGGTTTCGGCGCGCGCCGTTTCCTCGAGGGCGCCATGCGCACCCTGCCGTTCATGGCGCTGGCGTTCGCGCCGATCGCGTTCTTCGGACTGCATTCCTTGTACGAGTGGTCGCACGCCGACGTCGTCGCGAGCGACCTGATCCTGCAGAAGAAGGCGCCCTATCTGAACGAGCAAGCCTTCCAGTTGCGCGCCGTCGGTTACTTCGCGGTCTGGATCCTGATGGCGTTCATTCAGTCGGGTTACTCGAAAAAGCTCGACGCCACCGGCGATCCCGCTTACCTGCGGCGCATGAGCATGGTCGCGGGCCCCTCGCTGGTGGTCTTCTTTCTGACGATGAGTTTCGCGGCCTTCGACTGGACGATGTCGCTGGACCCGCACTGGTACTCGACGATCTACGGCGCGATCTTCATCGTCGGCCAGGGCATCTCGACCTGGGCCTTCGCGATCGTGTTCTCGAACTGGCTGAAGAAGCGCTCACAGTTCGAACCGACGATGAAACCCGGTCACTTCCACGACCTGGGCAAATTGATGTTCGCGTTCGTGCTCTTGCACGCCTACACGAACCTGAGCCAATTCCTGATCATCTGGTCGGGCAACATCGCCGAGGAGCAGCCCTTCTTCCTGGATCGCAAGCAAGGGCCTTGGCTCGCGGTCGGCCTGTTCCTGGTGGTCTTCCACTTCGCGTTGCCGTTCCTCGTGCTCCTGTCGCGCAACCTGAAGCGCAACGCCGGGCGCCTGGTGATCATCGCCGCCTGGCTGATCCTGCTGCGCTGGGTCGACCTGTGCTGGTACATCGTGCCGTCGATCGATCACGAGGGCGGTGAGATCGGCAGTCTGCACTGGATGGACGTCGCGGCTCCGCTGGCCTTGTTCAGCCTCTGGCTCGCGCTGTTCCTGCAATCCATCAAGGGCCGCGCGATCATCGATTCGCGCGATCTCGAGATCGAAGCCGCCCTCGAGGGCGTCCCGGTCAGCCCGAGTCACCACTAGACCCCTCCTTCCGCTGACACCAAGAGACCATGGGTCATTCACACCATCCTTCCTCAGGCGGCTCGCCCGAGTCGATCAAGGCCGGCCACGAGCTGACCGACGTCAAGGTCGGCCCGTTGCTGCAGTTCGCCGTGATGCTGACCGTCATCGTCACGCTGACGATGTGGGGCTCGCTCAAATTCCACACGGCGCTCGATGCCTATTTCGCCACCAGCGCCGACCTGCGCCACCCGATGCAGGACGGCGATGCGGTGCCGGCCGGCCCGCGACTTCAAGTGGACGAGCTCAAGGAGTACGCGGTGTTCCGCGGCGAAATCCAGAAACAGGTCGAGGGCGACAGCGCCTACGCCTGGGTCGACCGTCCCGCGGATGTCGTGCGTGTGCCGATCGCGCGCGCGATGGAACTCGTCCTTCAGCAAGGCCTGCCGCACCGGCCGGCCGCCAAGTAACCGCCCAATTTCCATGCGTTCCAAGTTCCTGTTCCCGCTCATCGTCGCGCTCTTCGCGCTGCTCGGCCGTTCGGCCGGCGCGCAGGAGCGCGTGCCAAATCTCTCGCTGGTCCCGGACCCGCGCGAGTACGTGGGCTACGACCAGAAACTCGGCGCGGAAATTCCCGGCGACCTGACCTTCCTGGACGAGAGCGGCAAAGCGGTTCGCCTGCTCGATTTCGCCAAGGACCGGCCGATGGTCCTGGCGCTGGTCTACTACTCCTGCCCGCGTCTTTGCACCGAGGTGCTCAATGGAAGCGTGCGCATGTTGCGCGCGCTGGAGCGCCTGCAGATCGGCACTGACTTCCAGTACGTGGCCGTGTCGATCGATCCGCGCGACACGCCGCAGATCGCCGCCGCGAAGCGCGACACCTACCTCGAAGCGCTGGGCGCGGCGGGCAACGCCGACGGCTGGCACTTCATGACCGGTGATCAGGCTTCGATCACGCGCCTCGCGCAGACGGTCGGCTTCCGCTACGTCTTCGACGAGCATTCCGAGCAGTTCGCCCACGATGGCGGCATTGTCGTCGTGACGCCCGGGGCCAAGGTTTCGCACTACTTCTTCGGCGTCGAGTTCTCACCCTTCGACGTGCGGCTCGCCCTGGTCGATGCCGCGCAGGGCAAGATCGGCAACATCGTCGATCACATCCTGCTGTTGTGCCTGCACTACGACCCGGCGCGGGGTCAGTACGGATTCTGGATCATCGGCGCGCTGCGCATCGCAGGCGTGTTGACTGTCGTCGTTCTCGCCTCCTTCATGCTTCGCTCGATCCGTCGCGAGCGCGCCGTCCCACGATCTTCCGCCCAGGGCGCCTGACAGGCCAAGCCCTCCCGCGGACATTCGCCCACCATGTGGAAAGACTTTCCCCTCTATCCTGAGCAGGCTTCGACGATCGCCCAGCCGGTCGACCTGCTGTATTTCTTCTTGATCGCGGTCAGCGCGTTTTTCGCGCTCTTGATCTCGGTCCTGATCGTCGTGTTCGCGTCCAAGTACCGCAAGGACCGCCCGAACGCGAGCTCGGCCCACATCGAGGGCTCGACGATGCTCGAGGTGATCTGGACCGTGATCCCGCTCGGACTGACCATGATCATGTTCGTGTGGGGGACGTGGCTGTTCTTCCAACAGGCGCACATGCCCGCCGACGCGCTGGAATTCACGGTCACCGGCAAGCAATGGATGTGGAAAGCCCAGCATCCGACGGGTCAACGCGAGATCAACGATCTGCACGTTCCGATCGGCAAGGCTTGCCGCATGACGATGACCTCCGAAGACGTCATTCACAGCTACTACATCCCGGCCTTTCGCACCAAACAAGACGTCGTGCCCGGCCGCTACAGCCAACTGTGGTTCGAGGCGACGAAGCTCGGCACCTTTGATATTTACTGCGCCGAATACTGCGGGACCGAGCACTCGAAGATGGGCGGCAAGGTCACTGTGATGACGCAGACCGACTATGAACAGTGGTTGTCCGGCGGCGTGGCCAACGAGACGCCCGTGCAGGCCGGCGAACGTCTGTTCACTGCTCTGCGCTGCATCACCTGCCACAACGCCACGTCCACGGCGCGCGGACCGAGCCTTTCCGGTCAATTCGGCAAGGAAGTCAAGCTGCTCAGCGGCGCGACGGTCACCATCGACGCCGACTACGTGCGCGAATCGATCCTGAATCCGGCCGCGAAGACGGTCGAGGGTTTCCAAGCCGGCCTGATGCCGACTTACCAAGGTCAAGTGAAGGAAGAAGACATCCTTTCCTTGATCGCCTACCTGAAGACTTTTGGCGCCACTGCACCCGCCGCTGGGAGCGCCGCGAAATGAGCAGCACACTTCTCACGCCTCCCGCCCCGGCCGCGCACGCTTCGCAACCTGCGAAGGAGCGCACGACCTACCTGACCGCCGACTACGGTTGGAAGTCCTGGCTGTTCACGGTCGACCACAAGCGGATCGCGATCCTGTACCTGATCTCGATCATGGTCTTCTTCCTGATCGGCGGGACGTTCGCGATCCTGATGCGGGCCGAACTCCTGACGCCCAAGGGCGACCTGTTCGAGGCCGAGACCTACAACAAGCTCTTCACCATGCACGGCGTGGTGATGATCTTCTTCTTCCTGATCCCATCGATTCCGGCGGTGCTCGGCAACTTCCTCGTGCCGATCATGATCGGCACCAAGGACCTGGCCTTTCCGAAGATCAACCTGCTCTCCTGGTACATCTACGTCGTCGGCGGCGGCGCGACCTTGTACGTCGCGATCACCGGAGGCGTCGACACGGGCTGGACCTTCTACGCGCCGTACTCGAGCACCTACGCGAACACGAATGTCGCGGCGGTCGCCATCGCCGTGTTCATCACCGGCTTCTCGTCGATCCTGACCGGTCTGAACTTCATCGTCACGATCCACAAGATGCGCGCGCCGGGCATGACCTGGTTCCGCATGCCGCTGTTCCTGTGGGCGCAGTACGCGACCAGCCTGATCATGATGCTGGGCACGCCGGTGCTCGCGATCACGGTGCTCCTGCTCTTCGCGGAGCGCGCCTTCCATATCGGGGTCTTCGATCCCGCGCTCGGCGGCGACCCGGTGCTGTTCCAGCACTTGTTCTGGTTCTACAGCCACCCGGCCGTGTACATCATGATTTTGCCGGGCATGGGCGTGGTCTCCGAGATCATTGCCTGCTTCTCCAAGAAGCGCATGTTCGGCTACCACTTCATCGCCTTCTCCTCGCTGGCGATCGCGATCTTCGGCTTCGTGGTCTGGGGCCACCACATGTTCGTCAGCGGCCAGTCGGCGTACGCCGGCATGGTGTTCAGCTTCCTGACGATGCTCGTGGCGATTCCCTCGGCCGTGAAGGTCTTCAACTGGATCGCGACCCTGTACAAGGGCCAGGTCTCGCTGGAAACGCCGATGCTCTACGCGCTCGGCTTCATCGGCCTGTTCACCATCGGCGGCGTCACCGGATTGTTCCTGGCCGTCATGGGCCTCGACCGTCACGTGCACGACACGTACTTCGTCGTCGCGCACTTCCACTACGTCATGGTCGGCGGAATGGTGATGGCGTTCATGGGCGGCATCCACTTCTGGTGGTCGAAGATGTTCGGCCGCATGTACCCCGAGGCCATGGCCCAGTTCGCCGCGGTCGTGATCTTCGTCGGTTTCAATTTCACGTTCTTCCCGCAGTTCATCCTGGGCTACATGGGGATGCCGCGGCGCTACCACCAGTACAACGACGAGTTCACGGTGCTGAACGTGCTGTCTTCGGCCGGAGCGACGATCCTGGGATCGGGCTTCTTGATGTCGATCTGCTACTTCATCTGGTCGTTCAAGTGGGGCAAGCAAGCGCCGCAGAATCCCTGGGGTGCCAAGGGACTCGAGTGGGAGAAGGCGCAATCGCCGCCGCCCACGTTCAACTTCGAAGACGGTGAGCGCATCGTCGTGACCGAGGACGCCTACGCCTACACCTACGAGGAATCCCACGCTCGCACTGCCCCCGAGGTGAAGAAGTAATGTCGGATCACGCACACAGCACGTTCGGGCTCGCGCACCACTTCGACGACCTCGAACAGCAGCACGAGACCGGTACGCTCGGGATGTGGGCCTTCCTGCTGACGGAAGTCCTTTTCTTCGGCGGCATGTTCGGGGCCTACGCGGTCTACCGCTGGTCCTACCCCTTGGACTTCCAAGCCGCCTCCGCGCGCCTGGACGTCGACCTCGGCGGCATCAACACGATCGTGCTGATCTTTTCGTCGCTGACCATGGCGCTGGGTGTGTACGCGGCGCAGAAGGGCTCGAAGAACGGGATCATCGCCGGCTTGCTGGCGACCATGTTCTTCGGCGCGATCTTCCTCGTCGTCAAGTACTTCGAGTACAAGGAAAAGTGGGAGCACCACCTGATCCCTGGGCCGAACTTTGACTTTGGCCACCAGGGGCACGCCGTCATCGGCCACGAGCAGCTCTACTTCGCGCTCTACTTCGCCATGACCGGCATGCACGCCCTGCACATGGTCGTCGGCATGGTGATCATGTGCTGGATGATCAAGAAGGCCCACCGCGGCGACTTCACGCCCGAGCACTACCCGCTGGTCGAGAACTTCGGTCTGTACTGGCACTTCGTCGACATCGTCTGGATCTTCCTCTTCCCGCTGCTCTACCTGGTCGGCGCCCACTCGGGAGACCACGCGGGCATCACCCACTAGCGCTTTTGCCATGACAGCCCAACACACGGTTCCGCTGAAGATCTACTTCGGCGTTTTCATCGCGCTGTGCGTCCTGACCGGCTTGACCGTCTGGACGGCGAAACACGACTACGGCGCCCTGAACACGCCGATCGCGCTCTCGATCGCGGGCGTGAAGGCCCTGCTCGTGATCATGTTCTTCATGCACGTCAAGTACTCGAGCAAGCTCACGCAGTTGTTCGCCTTCGCCGGCTTCTTCTGGCTGGCGATCCTCTTGGTGTTCACGCTGCAGGACTTCATGACGCGCGGGATGTTGAACGTCTACTTCTTCAAGACGTAGTCGCGACGGCGCCGAGTTTCCGGCCGAATGGTTCGCGGCCGTCGCGCGGTTTTTTCCGCGCGACGGCCGCGAGTCGTTCCAGTACGGGAGGATACGGTACCAGGCTCGACTTCGACGCCATGACGACAACGGGCGACCCGGGGAAGCGGCGTCTTCCGGTACGGTGCCAGGCACCCTCCCCAACTGTTGCGTCGATGCAACGGCGCTGTGAGAGGCCCGGCCACGTCGAGGTCCACCGCCAACGGCGCTCAGGACGACCACGGCGACAACAGTTCAGGAAGGTGCCAGGCACCACCGCGTACACTGCGGCGATGAGCTCCGTGACGGACGCTGAAGCAAGACCGGCCCCGGAGCGCAAACCGCGTTGGGGCGACGAGTTCGAATTTCGCTTCGAGCATCTCGACGCGCGCGGCAACGCCAGCGGAACCTGCGGTGTCTACACAGCCCACGAGCGCGGCGGTTCGATCGGCGCACGCGTGCGGGCGCGCGTCATCTCGCGCCGGCGCAATGAACTCGAAGTGCGCACGCTCGAGGTTCTCGAGCCCGGGCCCGAATTCGTTCCCGCCCGCTGCGCCCACCACGGGGTCTGCGGCGGTTGCACGTTCCAGGACCTCGCCTACGCCGCCCAACTTGGCGCCAAGGCTGCGGTCGCGCGC
>JANMRV010000284.1:0-4665 GCA_031388685.1 Planctomycetota bacterium | reverse complement strand
CATCTGGCCGTCGACGATCAGGAGTTTTTCGACCTTGCGCCGGTGCAGGAGATCGCGCGCTTCGTCGAGCGAAGTTCCCGGCGGCGCGGTGACCAGGTCCGTGCTGGTCATGACCTCGGCCACGGGCGTGTCGTGCGACGTTTGGAATTTGCAGTCGCGGTTGGTGAGGATCCCGACCACGGTCGTGCCTTCGACGATCGGCAGGCCGGAGATGTTGTGGCGCGTCATGATCTCGCGCGCCTCCCCCACCTTCGCAGTCGGCGGCAGGGTCACCGGATCGAGGATCACGCCGTTCGCGGAACGCTTCACCTTCTCGACCTCGCGCACCTGGCCCTCGATGGTCAGGTTGCGGTGGATCACACCGATGCCACCTTCGCGGGCCAGCGCAACCGCCAGCGTCCACTCGGTGACTGTGTCCATCGCCGAGGAGGACAAGGGCACGTTGATCGGTACGTTGCGCGAAAAGCGCGTGGCGACCGAGACGTCGCGGGGCAAGAGGTCAGAGTGCTGCGGGATGAGCAACACATCGTCGAAAGTCAGCCCAATGGGGAAGTCGGCCGGCATGGCGTCCTGGCTCCTCGCTTCGATTCCGCCGAGGAGAGCGGAGATGGCACACTTTCCGCCGGTGCCCCGGCGGAAGTGGATAGGTCCTCCGCCGCAGTTGGACGCCGCGGGTGGAAAGGGCCGAGGATAGCCAGCGCGGGCGTGGCCGCAAAGAGGTCTCGGGCTTCCTTATTAAGGAAGCGCGCGGCGGGCGGGTGGATCAGGTTCGCTTCCCACGCAGAGGGCCCGGTCCCAATGCCGTGAGGCGCTGAGCCGGGCCCGGAAGGAGGAGACCCTGCCATCTTCGGAAGCAGCCCGGCCAGTCTTGACGGAACTTGGAGTCCTGACGCCGGCAGCACGGGGGAGGCCCGCGGAGCCCGTCCGGGGACACGGCACCGGCCTGCGCGCCGGAGCTTGGGGGCACTACACTCCGCCCGCCCATGGCTGACCGACCGCACCTGTTGCACGTGTTCCCAAGCTTCGTGCCGGCCGGGTCGCAGGTCCGCACTGCTCAGTTGATCAACGCTTTCGGCGAGGAGTTTCGGCACACGATCCTGGCGCTCGACGGCCGAACCGAAGCGCGTGCGCTGATCCCACAAGCAGGCGGCGTGCGCTACCTGCCTGCGCCGCCCAAGGCGGGATCGCTGCGCACGGCGCTGCGCCTGCGCGACGTACTGCGCGCTGAAAAGCCTGACCTGCTTCTGACCTACAACTTCGGCGCGATCGACGGGCTGATCGCCGCGTGGATGTGCGGCGGCCGGCCCGCGGTGCATCACGAAGATGGCTTCGGCCCCGACGAAGCGAAAGCGTTCAAGCGCCGGCGCATCTGGATGCGACGCATCTGCCTGCGCCACGCGCACAAGCTGGTCGTGATCAGCGAGACTCTGCGCAAGATCGCGCTCGAACATTGGAACGAGTCGCCGCTGCACCTGTGCTTCATCCCCAACGGCATCGACATCGAACGACACACTGCGCGCGACGGCAATCCGACGTTGCGGCGCGAACTTGGGATGGAGGATTCGAGCATCGTCGTCGGCGCGGTCGGCCACCTGCGGCCGGAGAAGAATCTTGCGCGACTGTTCGAGGTCGTGGCGCGGGCGTCTCGATCGACGCCGGTACACGCGTTGATCCTCGGCGAGGGACCGATGCGCGAGGAACTGGAACGCATCGCCAGCACCGCAGCGCTCGCGGGCCGCATTCACTTTGTCGGCTACCAGGCCGATCCGCGGCCGTATTACCGCCTGATGGACGTGTTCGCGCTGACCAGCGATACGGAGCAGATGCCGCTCGCGTTGCTCGAAGCGATGTCGACGCGCCTGGCCGTGATCGCGACGAACGTCGGCGATGTGGTCTCCATGCTGCCCGGCGAACAGGCGGCCTTCGTGACGTTGCCCGGCGGCGAGGGCTGCGTCGAAGCGCTGGCGGCTTCGCTCGTGCGCCTAGCCGCAGATCCTGAATTGCGCGCGCGCATCGGCGGCAAGAACTTCGAGCGCGTGAAGAAATTCTACAGCCAGCGCGCGATGATCGACGCGTATCGCGAGGTCTACACGCAGGCGTTGAAACCGTGAACGATGTTCACTCGAGCATCGAGACTCGATTGCGCGCGATCGAGAACCATCCGAATTTTCAGACCCTCTGCAATCACGTGCCTCCCAGCGCGAGCCGACGGAGCATCATCTTTCTGGGATCTCTATTCCTGGTCCCATGGGTCGGGATCCTTGGTGTTTGCGCCGTGGTCGACTTCCTCACACGCCCACGTCGAGCGTTGCGGTGGGTCGTGCTGCTTGCGAGCGTCGTGTTCGGTGTCGTTTGGGTGGTGCGGTTGGTGCGGAATCCACCCGGCTGGCGACTCGCGCCGCTCCTTCGCTTCGCTGCGGTGGTCTCGCAGAAGTGTGCAGAACCGGAAGGCGGCCAGCGCTCGCGGACCTGGTACTCCGCGACACTGGCCACGAAATTGCACCCTGCCAGAGAATTCGCCGTCGATCGCGAACTGTACGAAGTAATGAGGCTAGGCGACGCCGGCGTGGCATTCGCCCGCGGCGACAAGCTTCACGAATTCCTGCCGATCGAACCCTAGGAGCCAGTCGGACTGCTCCAGCGGACTCGTGCGTACCCAATCCGCGATCCCCGGCTAGAATCTCGGGCTCGAAATCGATCCCTGGCCGCCATCGAACACCTATGACCCGTCCGACCGAGACCAGCGCGACGCCCCAGTCCGGCGATCGCAAAGCCCCGCTTGCCCCCCGCCCCCACCGCGACGCCCCCGGGGCAGCACTGGAGCTCATGCAACCCGCGCGATCGATCGACCTGCCCCTCTTGACGTGCATCGTCGAGCGCGCCTTCGCGCAGACGATGCACATGATCTACGTCGCCAACACGCGCAAGGACAAGCGGCCCGGCGATCCTAAGGTGGGCGGTCACCCCGCATCGTGCGCGAGCTCGATCCACATTCTTGCGGCGTTGCACCTGGTGGTGCGCGAGCCCCAGGACTTCGTCGCCTGCAAGCCGCACGCGTCGCCGGTCGATCATTCGCTGCACCATTTGATGGAGCTCTTCCGGCGCGAGCCCAAGCTCGGCGAACGCTCCGACTGGGTCGCTGTCGACGTGGCGAAGCGCGCCATGCACGGCCTGCGCCAATTCGCGACAGCCGAACATCCCGACGTGTTCCAGAGCTACCACGCGCGTTCGGACTTCGACTCCTTCCACTTCCTGCCCTCAGGCTCGGTCGGCATCCCGCCGGTCAACTCGGCCTACATGGCCCTGGCCTGTCGCTACGCCGCCGACCACGGCTGGGACGTTCCCGAACTTCCGCATTTCTGGTCGCTGATCGGCGACTCGGAATTCCGCGAGGGCTCCTTGCTCGAAGTGATGCCCGAATGCGCGGAGCGTCAACTGGGCAACGTCTGCTGGATCGTCGACTACAACCGCCAGAACCTGGACGGGACGCGCACGTCGACGGAGAAGACCGAGTACGGCGCGGACTGCGAACGCATCGAGAAGACGGCGCTGGCGAACGGCTGGCGCGTGGTGCAGCTGCGCCACGGCGCGTTCCGCGAGGAACTTTTCAAGCGCGACGGCGGTCCCGCGCTGCGCGAATTGTTCGAGCAGGCGTTCAGCGACTACGAATACCAGATGTTGCTGCTGAAGAAAGACGCCGCGACGATCCGCGAGCGCGCCAGGACGCGCAGCGCGCAGGCGTCGGCGCTGCTCTCCAAGCTCAGCGACGCGCAAGTCGTCGAAGCTTTCGCCGATCTCGGCGGTCACGACCTGCCCAAGCTCGTGCAGGCCCTCGACTACGCGCGTCAGCCCTCGGATCAGCCTTGTTTGATCATCGCGCACACGGTCAAAGGCTGGAATCTGGAGTGCGCTGCCGATCCGTCGAATCACTCGGCACTTCCCGACAAGAAAGAGCAAGAATCGATCCTTGCGCGCGCCGGTCTCGGCTTCGAGGATCCCTTCGCGCTCTTCGAAGGAAAATCGGCCGAAGGCAGATTCCTCGCGCAGCGCCGCGACGTGTTGCGAGCCGGCATCGAGGAGCATGATCGGCTGCGCGCGAAGAATCGCCGCCGCGTGCACGAGGCGATCGCCACGGACGGCGGCGTGCCGCATTCGCTGGACATCGACCTTTCCCTCTTCCCCTCGGCGCATACGCAGTGGATGTGGGGTCAGCTCGCCGCGAAACTGGTGCGCATCGGCACCGCCGACGAAGGCGGGCCGCACACGGGCTCGACGGAACTCTCCGCCAACGAATCGCGCTGGAAAACTGCCGCGGACTTCGTGCTCACGTTGTCTCCCGATGTCGGCACGTCGACGAACATTTCGGGCGCCATGGACAGCCGCATCTACGGGCCGGACGGCTTGAAGCCGCTCGATACCGAGTTGCAGATGAAGCTGCGCCACCCGCAGCTCGTCACGCACTCCGAGCGCTGGACGCGCCACATCCGTTTCGAGATCGCCGAAGCGAACTGCATGTCCGCGGCCGGATCTTTCGGGAAGCTGGGCCACTATCTGGGCCTGCCCTTCTTCCCGATCATGACCGTCTACGACTTCTTCATCAAACGCGCGCTCGACCAGCTCTACTACAACCTGTATTGGGGCGCTGAGTTCATCATCCTGGGCACG
>JANMRV010000200.1:0-37721 GCA_031388685.1 Planctomycetota bacterium | reverse complement strand
TCAATGAACCGATCGTCGCCAGCGCCAAGGTCCAGACCCAATCGATGTCGGGCACGACTCCCAGTGCACTCAGCAGCCATCCGCTTCCGATCGTGATCAGAAGTGCGGGTACGACCAGGGTTTTCCGTTCGGGCTTCATGTGTTTGTTCCATCCTCGCTTGCTGTTGAGCAGGCCAGGCGCGTGTTCGCGACGCGGGGTGTTCAGTTCCAGGTTGCTCGAAGCAATCCACTGGATGCCGACCGGTGCGGACGTCCCCGTGAGCGCTTCGGAGCAGCACTCGCTCGGAGTGCGAGTGATAAGGATGCCGGAATCAGGCCAGACCGCAGTCACAACCCTGTTGATCGAACGCAGAAGCGCTGCTTATGCAGATCTCGAGATCGGGCACAGACCTGCGGCTCGAAGCTGGGAGGGTCGCGGCGCGACGCTGAAATTGCGCGCGTTCACCGCAAGAGCGCGACTCTGCAGCCATGTTCGCGCGCCGGCGAAGGACCGTTGACTCTCTCGTGCCCCCAATCGTCGATGCACGGCAGTGCACTCAACGCATCAGTTGATCCGCTCCAACAAACGGAAACGTCTTGCGCAACGCGATCGGCGAGGACGCGCGGTAAATCGTGCGGTGAAACTCGCCGGGCATCGGCTCGAACCACCAGGTCAACGTGGCCGGTGCCGCCGCGCGCAACGTGCCCGCGAGCGTCGCGACTGCGTTGTCGATTTCGTCGTCGCCGGCCACGGTCAGGAAGAACGTCGTAGGCCGCGCGGGCATCGCTCGCAGCTTGGCCGCCGCACTGCGCAAGAGCGCTTGGTGGTTCCACCACAGGGACGGGCTCATGGCGATGTAGTGATCGAACAGCGCGGGCTCGAGCAAGAAGGTCTCGACGACGAACAGGCCCGCGAGCGATTCGCCCATGATTCCGGTCTCGCCGTTTCCGCGCACGCGCTCGCGAACGGCGGGCATCAGTTCATCGTGGAGGAACGCGCGAAAATTCGCCGAACCACCGACGCGCGGCGCCATCCGCCGATCGGATTCGACTTCGGTCGGCCCAGTCATGTCGCGACGGCGCTCGGTGTTCTCGATTCCGATCACGATCAGCGGGCGCAACTCGCCGGCACGGATGGCCTCGTCGACCGTGAGGATCACGTGCGGAAAATCTTCCGCCAATCCGCCGTCGGGCATGTACAGGAACGGATAACGCATGTCCCCCGCCGCGTCATAGCCCGGCGGCGTGTAGAGATTGATGCGCCGGGTCTCGCCGAGCGCGCGCGACGGCAGCGTGAACGTCTGGTGCGGCAGAACCAGTTTGCCGGCCGGCAGGTAATCCAAAGCCTGCGGCGTCGGTGGCACGCTGAACTCGGCTCGGCAGGCGCTGCTCGCAAGGAGCAAGGTTGCCAGGAGAACGTCCATGAGAGTGCGCGACGTCGTAGTGGCCTGGACATCCTCCCAGTTCGACTCGCGCCCCTCACGCGGCCCCATCGTTCTCCGGCAGGGATTCGCCGCTGGCCTCGCCGCGTTCGTGAGCGCGAACGGCGACTTCGCCCCAGGCTTCGACGAGCACTCCGCGCGCGGCGGATTGCGCCCCTCGCGGCACGAAAAGGTCCTGACGCCGCAGGCCGCGATGGACCGCACTGCCCAGTTCCGCGACGTCGAAGTCGGGGCCGTGCAGCGTGCTCGGGATGCCCTGGGATTTCAGCAGATCCTGCGCGAGGTCCGCGGTGACCGGATCGACGGCCGGCAGCAAGAGATCGAATTGGGAGCGGGGTGACGCCATGGAATTCCTCCGCTTCCATTCTATTGCGGAGGTACGAAACATGTTCCGAGGCGCGGAAAGCTCGTCCTGCGCGGCGGCGGCAGGCGGCGCACTTTCAGAAGCTTTGGCCCAACGCTACCGTGACGGGGCGGCGATCCAGGCAGAGTTCCGATCCTCCGGCATACACGAGGACGAGCCCTTTCGCCGCCCACACCCAAGTCCACGATCGTGGCGCAATGACTCCCATGAAGAAGACCACGCTACTGCTTCCGCTTTGCATCGCTTTCACCCTCACGGGCTTCGCCCAGGATCCGGCCAAGAAGCCCGAACCGGCACCGGCTCCCAAGCCTGCTGAACAGGTTGCCAAGCCGAAGCCCGCGGAACGTCCCAAGGACGACGCCATGACCGCGAAGGACGCGGCGATCATCGCGATCGACAAGTTCATCGCGACGAGCGCCACGACGAAGAGCGAGAAGTGGCGCACGACGTTGCCCCTGCCGCCCAAGCAGACGTTCGCGAAGGACGCGCTGTACGAGTGGCACATGAAGACCAACAAGGGCGAGATCACGATCAAACTGCTGGCCGAAACGGCGCCGATGCACGTTTCGAGCACGCTCTACCTGGCGCGCCTGGGGTTCTACGACGGCCTCAAGTTCCACCGCGTGCTCAAGGGTTTCATGGCCCAGGGCGGATGCCCGCTGGGCAACGGCATGGGCGGGCCCGGGTACAAGTACGCGGGCGAATTCGAAGGGAAAGTCGGCCACGACAAACCCGGCCTGCTCTCCATGGCCAACGCCGGACCGGGAACCGATGGATCGCAGTTCTTCCTGACCTTCGTTCCCACGCAGTACCTCGACGGCAAGCACACGGTCTTCGGCGAAGTGACCGCCGGGATGGACGTGGTGAAGGCGCTCGAGGCCTGCGGCGCGGCAGGTGGCGCGGGCACGCCGTCGGAACCGCTCTCCATCGAAATGAGCTGGATCGTCGTGAAGCCCGCGCCCGTTCCCGCACCGGCGAAACCGGCGGAAGAACCCAAGAAGGGCGAAGGCAAGTAGTTCGACTCGTTTGCGGCGCCCGCGGTCTCAACCGGCCGTGGGCGCCGTCGTTTTGTCTTCGAGTCGCGGAACGAAGAGCAAGGTCGCCAATCCCGCAAGACCGAGCGCGCTGACCAGCCAGAAGAAACGCTCGAAGCCGATCGCTTCGACGATGTCGCCGCTCCAGCGACTGGCGAGCCAGGCCGATAGGCCCATGATGCCGGTCGAAATCGCGTAGTGCGTCGTGGCGAAACGCGACGAGCGCGCGAGCTGCAGCAGAAAGACCATGTAGGCCGAGAAGCCGAAGCCGTAGCCGAGCTGCTCGACTCCGATCACGCAGGATGCGATCCACGCTCCAGGTTGAGCGTGCGCGGCCCACGCGTACAGGAGATTCGGCGCGTGCATCGCCAGCGCCATGGGCCACAACATGCGCGTGAGGCCGCGGCGCGAGATCAGCCAGCCGCCGCTGATTCCGCCGACGAGCAACGCGACGACGCCGATCGTGCCGTAGCCAAGGCCGACCTCGGTCTCGGAGAGCGCAAGCCCGCCCGCATCGCGCGCGCGCAGCAGGAACGGGCTGATCATCGGCGTCAGCATCGACTCGGCGAAGCGGTAGAGCAGCAGAAAGGCCAGAATTGCAGCGAACCGCGGGCGATCCGCGTATTCGCGCAACATCGCGCCGAGCGGAATCCGCGCGCCTTTCTCGCGCACCGGGCCGTCGGCGGCTGGACGCGGCGCGAAGAGGGCGATGCCAAGCGCGCCTACGGCATAGACCGAGGCGCCGATCGCGAACGCGACGCCCCAGGCTTCGCCGCGCGGCAACCCGTGCGCGAAGACGTGCTCACCCGGCGTGCGCTGCAATTCTCCCGCGAGCGCGACGACTCCGCCGGTCACGAGGATGCGGCCGAGTCGATAGCAGGCGTTGCGCACGCCGACGAAAGCTTCCTGACTGCGCTTTTCGAGCGCGAGGATGTAGTAGCCGTCGCAGGCGATGTCGTAGGTCGCCGACGCGAACGCGAGCACGAGGCACGCAGCCACCGTCCACTCGAGGTAGGCCGCGCGACCGCTCGCCCACGCGAGACCGAACATCGCCAGGATCACCGCGAACGAAGCCGCGACGAGCCAGCGCCGCTTCGTGCCGAAAATGTCGACCAGCGGACTCCACAATGGCTTGAACATCCACGGCAACGTCAGGTCGCTGCTCCAGTGGCCGACCACGGATGGCGGCGCGCCCATCGCGGTCAGGAACGTGTTCGACGCAGCTTGCACCGCGAAGTAGGGCATGCCCTGCAGCACGTAGAGCCCGGGGACAAAAGTCCACGGACGGGCGGGACGCTTTTCGGTCGGCATCAAGTGGCTGGCGAGCGTAGCAGTCCGCGCGGCGAGTCCCTAAGGCATTGCGCTCAGCGCGCCGGTGGGGCGAGTTCGCGAATGTCGGCGCCGAGTTCGTCGCTGAGCACGAGCACGGCGTAGCGGTTGGCCTCGAGGTCGGGATCGTCGGAGACCGACGCGTAATCGAAGCGGCCGCGCAGGTCGGTGTAACCGTCCTTGTGGAAGCGCACGCTGCCGTCGGGCAGTCGCGCAAAACACTTGACGTAGACCTTCGCGATCGGCGCGCCACCCTTCGGATTGGCGACGGCGACCTGGCCGTAACTTTCGAGGAAACGCACGTCGAGCGCATTGGCGAAGAGCGTGCGCGAGCGCGTGAGACCGCCGGCGCGGACTTCGACCAACACATTGGAAGTGCTGAACTGCGCGGGCAATTCGAGGGCGAGCTCGGCCTTGTCCGCGGGCAAGGCGAGCGCGCTCACGAGCAGCGGTTGCACGAAGGCCGCGGCCTGACCCTCGGCGGGCGCGAAGGGCCGCGCCGAGAAAGCGACCTCGACATCGAGGGGATAAAAACGCACTTCGCACTGCGGCAAATTCCGATAGCGCAGCATGAGCGCGCGGCCTTCGCCGGCGAGTTCGAGCGCGGGCTCGGTCGCGGCGAGTTGATCCTGCGTCTGTGGACCCTGCGTGGCCGGGCGCCTGCCCGTGGATTCATCGAGTTGATTCAACACGTCCGAGAAACGCTCGCGCCATTGAGCAGCGGGATGCTCGCGATACGGTTCCGCCAGTGCGCGCGCGCGCAGCACGTCGCCGGTGAAGAAGCACAGATACGCGCCGAGGTAGTCGTACTGCAGCTTCGATTCGAGCCGAGCGCGATCGATCTTGACAAAGGCCGCGAGCGCGTCGTCGACTCGGTCCTGCAGCATCAGGTAATAGGTTTCCATGGCCCAGTCCTCGGCGTCGAGCTCGCGCTTGTGGCCGAGCACGTCCAGAAAAGCCGTGTACTGCTCCAGCAGGTCGGGGCTCGAATCGAGATTCAACGCCCCGCGATGATGAGCGCGCGCGTGGACCAGCGGATCGAGTTCGAGGTGGAAATACGTGTTGCGCGCGAGCGGGTCGATACGCAACAGGGGCGAGTCCAGATAGGCGCCACAACTTGCAACGAAATCGTCCTGGTGTTCCAGGTACTCGCGAACGGCGCGCTCGTCGCGATGGAAGATTCCGTAGGACCAGACCTTGTCGTCGAAGATGTGGCGCGTGCGCAGGCGGGCGATCAATCCCGTGAAAAATTCGCGGTCCCGCAGGCGCCAGGCCATCCGTCCGAGATCTAGGCGTTGAACGTTGGCGCCGTCGAGGTGCGCGAGCACTTCTGCGCTGCTGCCGCGGCGCGCGACGTGCTCCCAGGTCGTCGTGTCGACTTTCGTGAGCGTGTCGACAACGTGCAGTGTGCGCGACACGGCGGAGCCAGCCAGTTTTTCTTTTTCCGAGGCGTGCACGGGATAGTGCGCGAAGTCGCCGCTCTTTGGGAAATAGAAGGCGTATTCGAGGGCGCGCGTCGAATAGGGCTGGAGTTCGACGCTCTCGCCTCGCGTCCAAAAGCCTTTTTGGATCGGCACGGCCCCGGCGGGGATCTGCAGCAAGAGTTCGACCGCGCGCGGACTCGAGGTCGGATTCGTGACCACGACCTGGCAGGAGTAGGCCGTGTCGCTCTGGACTTCGTCCTTGACGAAGCGGTCGCGCGCTTCGTTGTCGACGACTTCGCTGCGTTCGTCGAGCCGAATGAAGTTCTCGCCGAGCAGCAGGGTCGTGGGTTCGCCCGATGCGGCGACCGGCGCGGTCTCCTTGCGCACGAGCAGCAACGGCGTCGCCGCCGTGAGCGTCGTTCGCGTGCCCTCGCGCTTCAGATCCTGCGCGCCGGCCTTGAAAGGCAGGTCGATCACGGAGAGCGCGAACATCATCTCGAGGAAACTGGCGTTGGCCTCGGCGATTGCAGTCGAAACGAACGGCTGCGCCGGATCGGCGAGCGCGAAGTCGCTCCAGAAGTTGTTGGCTGGAACGAGATCGGCGAAGGAATTGTCCACGCGCGGCGCGCGGTACCAGTAATCGTGCTCGATCAGACGCAGCGTCGGGTCGACGGGTTGGTAGAGGCGCCGGACGGATTTGCGGCGTTCGAAGTCTTCGGACTTGTTCTTCGCGAGGTCCTCCTTCGCGTCCTTCGATTCCTCGAGGTCCTTGTCGATTCCACCTGAGGGTTCTCGCAGTTTGGCTGCCGCTTCGGGTGCCGGCGACATGGCCGGCTTGGGGGCATTCTCGCTGCTGAGCGCGTCGCTCCCGAGGGCGAGTTCGAAAAGGCGCTGCAAGTTTTCGCGGTCCGGCGGCCGCAAGGCATGCGCTTCGCTGACGAGCCGCACGATCGTCGCGCGCTCGGTCGGAGCGACTTTGCGGGCCAGCAAGATTTTTTCGATCAGGTTGAGCCGTCCGAAGGCCCACGGCTCGAGATAGGCAGGCAGGTCGTCGCCGAGCAGCCAATGGTCGAGGAAACTCTTGTTGAGCTTGTTCTGCAGGAAGGGCTTGATGACCTCGGCGAAAAAGACTGGATCCTTCTGGGATAGGAAGAAGTGAAGTTCGTGGCAGCCGTTGCGTGAATAGAGGTCCAGCTTTTCGGCGCGCGAGAGCTCCGGCCAGCGCACTACGAACTCGAAGCGAGCAAGATCGGCGTCGTTGCTGATCGAGAGCAGCAGCCGATGGATGGCCGCGAGGGAATCCAGCGTCGTGAATTTCGGCGTGCGTGTTCCGTCGATCACGACCTTGCCCTTGGCGGCGACAAATTCGATCTTGCGCTGCTCGATCGAATGCTGCTTCTCGTCGAGCGCGACGACGAGATGTCGCGGGCGCGGGATCAGCGGCGTTTCGGGTCGCGCGATCGATCGATAGACAGCCTGCTCGTCGTCGAGGGCTAAGACGTGAATCAATGAACCTGCGCCGAGATCGCGCAGCGGAACGCGAACGAGTCCGCTGGCATCGGGAATGAGATTGGCGAGCGTGTTCGAAGCCGCGGGGAAGTAGTCGAGGCTTGCGAAGATGCCGGGATGGAATCCTGGGCGTGGCGCGGGACCACCACCGCCTCCAACGCCCCCACCGCGGCCACCGCTGCCGCCACGACCAGCGCCGCCCTTACCGCGGCTCCCGATTGCAGTGGCGCCTGTCGCCCCCAACTCCCGACTGCGCGCCTCATCCAAGTCCAATCGATTCAGCAGGAGACTCGGCCGCGCGAGCATGTTCCCTGGAAATTTTGGCGCAAATCGGCGTTCGAGGACATAACGATATTCCTCGCCGAGCGGAATCTCGCCGAGGAAACGTGACTCCTCGGGCGCGATGTTCCAAGCCCGCGGCGACGGGAAATTCCGCGTGCCCAGCTCTTCGAAAAGTTCGAAAGGTGGCAAGTATCGCGTAGCCACGATCGCCAGCCGCGTACCCTTGGTCGAGTTCGACACTTGCACTCGCAGCTCATCGCCAGCGAGCGCAAGGCTCAAGATCGCCAGCGGTGCAAGGCTCGTCCGCTCGAGGATTCGTTTCTGACCGATCAGCCAGCCCGCTTCCGCACGGCCTTTCGCGACGCGCACAGCGATCGGCGTGCCTGTTTCATGCAGCTCGAGTTCGTAGTCCCCCGCGGCGAGATCGCGCAACTCGAGAAAGCCGTTGGCCAACGCAAGATGCTCGAAGGCATCGCGGTCCTCGCCGAGCAGCGAAAAGGCCTCCCGCGACGGCGCAGTCGACGGACCCGAGTAGGGAATCCGCAGTGTCTCCCCCACGAGTCCGTGCAATCGATCAGGGAATCGGACGGCACCATCACGCAACAGGATCTCGCCCGAGGCCGCTCCTTCGGAAACGCGCAATCCCAGGATGCCATTGAGCGCGCCTAGTTCGATGCGACCGGCTTTGTCCGTCTGCAGAGTGATCTTGAAGACATCCTTGAAGTCGCGCGCCCGCAGTGTCAGCTCGATCGGGCGGCTGATTTTCGGCTCGCCGTTCTTGCCACGCAGTTCGAGGCTATAACCGACGCTCGAGCGCAGAAACTCGCAGCTCGACGTCTCGCTTGTCGCGTCGATGCCGTTGACGTCGAACGTCGCCTTGGAGCTCGAGAGTTCGACGCGCTTTCCGGCCAGGTCCTTCACGCCGCAGCGCAACGTGGCGGTGATCCTCGCCAATCTTTCCGGCACGGAGAATTCGTGCACCAGTTCGCGCTCGTCCACAAGGACGAGGCCACGCACTTCCTGCGTCGTGGACAGACCGTCGATGTCGGTCGCGACCAACGTCAAGACCTGTTCTTCCGCCAGCTTCAGCGCGATCTGCCGCTCGGCGAGCAGCAATTCCGGTCGCACGACGAGCCGCGCGCGCGCGCCGGCAATCAGCGCTTCGCGATCGACGAAGAAATTGGCACGCAGTTCGTACTTTTCTTCTTCGTGCGCGAAGCTGGCGCGCGTCGAACGTTCGCCCTGGTGCAGCACGATGCTCTGCGTGCCGCCCTTCGTGCTGAAGGGCACGAGAATCTCGCCGCGCTCGTCGGCTCGGTAGTCGCGGCCTGCGGACCAGACTGCGGCGTCCTTGAGTTGTGCCCCGGTCTCGTCGAAGACCGTGAGCACGTGCCCGGCCGCGCCCGGAGTCTCGGCGAAGAGCAAGAAGCCTTTTTGGATGATCGCGCGACTGCGCAGACCGTTGCCGACGAGTTCGACGACGAACGTGCCCGGCCCTGTGAGAATCGGCAATTCGAAACGACGGCGCACGCGGCGTATCGGCGCGTCGTCGTAGTGGAAGGTCTGTTCGAAGTTCGCCACCAGACCGTCGAGCTCGATCGACTCGTTCACGTCGTTGCCCGTCGTGGTGTGATAACGGAAGGCGTCGATCGCGAAGACTTTCACGAGCAGTGTCGGCACGTTCTTCACGTCGGCCTCGATCGTCAGCGCTTCGCGCGCGGCCAGGAGCCTGCGTGCTGTCGGAGCAAATGCGATTTCGACCTTCTGTGCAAGTTCATCGACGCGCGAGTTGCTGCCGAGCATCGCGCTCCAGCGCGCCGTATCGGGATCGCCGTTGACCAGGCGTGTTTCTGCGAGCACGCCGCGCAGCCACTCCGCGTCGAGGAACTCGGCGTAGGGTTCCAGCCTGTCCTGGGTCGCGAAAACTTTTTCCAGGCAAGCCCGCACGAGGTCTTCGTCGTTGCCGATCGGCCCAAGCTTCGTCTCGAATTTCTGCGAGGCATCGACCTGCTCCGCGCGGCCGAAGCGATCGCGATACTCCTTCACGATGTGGTTTCCCTGACGCGGAAGGCGCAAGTACTCGAGGAAACGCTGTGTGTCGAGCGTGCCTTGCGTCAGGTCGAGTTCGAGCTGGTGGTAGAGCACGTGCGCCTTGAGCGAGTTGTGCACCGCCGGCAGAGTCTTGACGAAACTCCATAACCGCGCGACGAACTGCTCGAGCTCCGCGGGGTCGTGCAGAAATGCCGAGTCGGCGCTCGGCGCAAGGCTGCTGAGCCAGACGTCGACGAACGCCTTTTCGTTCAGGAGTTCCGGCCGCAAGCGGGCGCACTCTTCGAGTTCACCCAGCCTCAGTGCCCCATGGATTTTCTTCGCGCCGAACGTGCGGCCCTGTGGCAAGGCAAGCTCGCGCACGATCAGCGCCGGCAACCCGGGCATGTCCGGGCGATCCGTGCGCTTGAGCAGTTCGTGCAGCTCGATGTCGTCGAGCTTTCCCTGGGCCAGCCAGAAGAGCGCGGTGTCGTTGAATCCATCGAGACTGCTCGAATGCGACTCGCGCGCGCGCTGGATCCACGCTGCGCGCGAAATCGACGCTTGATCGAGCCGCGTCGGCAAATTCCCGCTCGCTCCCAGCGCGTCGGGCTGATCGTCGAAACTCAGATTGAGCGTGCGGCGCAAATAATCAAAGCTCGCCTTCGGGTCGGCGGCGACGGTCAGCAACGCTTGGCGGTTCTCGATCTCTAGCGACTCGGCGCTGCGGCCGTAGCGCTTGTTCCACGCGGCGAGCAGCGGAGCGACGGCGGCGAAATCGCCGTTGGCTTGTTTCTCGCGGCAGCTGTACTCGTACCACTCCGGACTGCCTTCGAGCAGCGTGCTGACGAGCTTGCCGCGATCCGCGGCCAGTGCGTAGCTCTCGGCAAAGCTCAGCTTTGGATCCTGAACGCGCAGCGTCGAAACGAAGAGCGGGACGAGAACGAGCGTGGCGGTGCAAAGTCCGGCCATGGGTCAAGCAGTCCTGGAAGGCGGGCGAATTCGAAGGCGGCGCTCGGGCAAAGGCGCGGGCGGCGCGCGTATCCTAGCGGGGCAGCCTCGCTCGGTTTCTTCGTCGCGCGGTGAAGATCCGAGTTGGCGCGGCTTCACACCCTGCGAACCTGCGGCTGCGACCGGGAATGAGCTGCGTTCGGAGCCTTGAGGCATGCTGCAGGGCTATGATCCGTCGATGCTGATGACGAACACACTTGGGGCCGTTGCCCTTCTCTTCTGCCTCGCGTTCTCGAGTTCGCTGTTGGGCTGCGGCAGTGCTCCGGCGAAGTACGACGGCCAGCCGCGACAGACACCCGAAGTCTGCACACTCGAGCTTGCGAGCCCGACGACCGTGCACTTCCAACTTTTCCTGCCGCGCGATTACGGCATCGATCCCGCGCGGCGCTGGCCCACGATCCTCTTCCTGCACGGTGCAGGCGAGCGCGGCGACGACATCGAGATAGTGAAAGTGCACGGTCCGCCGAAAGTCGCGCTGACGCGGGCCGATTTTCCGTTCATCGTCGTTTCGCCCCAATGCCCGAGCGGTGAAACTTGGTCCAACGACGTGCTCAATGGTTTGCTCGATCACGTCCTCGATACTTGGGCCGTCGACAAGCAGCGCGTCTACTTGACCGGTCTTTCCATGGGCGGTTATGGCTCGTGGAGTCTGGCCCAGGAGAGCCCCGAGCGATTCGCCGCCGTGGTTCCGATCTGCGGCGGCGGCTCGCCGATCCAAGCCCGGCTCTATGGCGACTCGCCGAAGGGCAAGGCTTTGCGGGCATTGCCGTTCTGGGCCTTCCATGGCGAAGCCGACAACATGGTCGATCCGGGCGAGTCCCTGCGCATGGTCGAGGCCTTTCGCGCCATCAACTGCGAAGTCAAGTACACGACCTATCCGGGTGTCGGCCACGATTCTTGGGTCAAGGCCTACGACGACGATGCGCTGTACGATTGGCTGCTTTCGCACGCGCGCACGGATTGAAATCAGTTCAAACGCCGGAACGTCGCTGGATCGGCGCGCACGCTGTACAAGTCTCCAAGGCGGCGCAACTGGCCGTGGACTTCGATCGGTTCGGCGATGAGATCGAGCACCGCGTGATTGAGGCTTTCGCCGTCTTCACCGACCAACAGGTAGTAACTCGCATTGCCTTCGGCGTCGCGCACCAGCAGCACCGGAGGAATTCCGCCGCTGATACAGCGCGCGGCGCAATCGCGGTGCGCCTTGGTGTTGCCGGGTTTCATCACGCCGAGGTAGCACTTGCTGTCGACGATTTCTCCGCTCAACGTGATCGGACCGAGGTCGCGTTCGAGCGTGTCGGCGGGTGGCCCGCTTGCGTCGATTGGTTTCACGCTGCCGTCGACGACTTCGATCATGGTCAGGCCGTCGCGATAGACAAGCGTGCCACGCAACTTGACGACTGCGCCGACGAAGTCCTGCACGAGCGGCAAGGCTCCGTGTTTGCCGAAGCTCGATAGCAAATAGCGCGAGCGCCCGTCGCCCGGTCGATCGACGGCAAGCACGGGATAGGGCGCGGCCTCGACCACGCCCTTGAAATCGCGTTCGGTGCCGTACTCGAAAACTCCGTGGCCGAAGCCTGATTGTGAAAGCACGAGGAGCACGGCGAGTCCAAGCGCGCTCGCGATCATCGCGATCACGATGAGGCGCGTGCGCCGAGCCAGGTTTGCTGGTGCCGCGGGCAAATAGCCGACATAGAAATCGTCCACTTGATCAACCATGTGCCGCTTGCGTTGAAATGCCGTCGATACGCGCGGGCTCGACCGTCGTTCCCGCTGGAAGTGGCCGCGGATCAACTTGGACTCTCCCGTTCACGACGCGCGCCTTGAAGGTCGGCACGCGTTCCGTGAACGGTTCGGGCGATCTGCCGCAGTCGGGACGATATTGATAACCGTGCCACGGACAGGTGACCACTCCGTCGATCACGCGGCCCTCCCCGAGCGGGCCGTTCTGGTGCTGGCAGACATTCGAAAGCGCGGAGATCTTGCCGTCGTACTTGAAGACGGCGACACGCTCGCCGGAAATCGTTGCGATCTTCGCCCGCTTTTCCGCAATGTCGCTGACCGCGCAGACATCGACGAAGCCGTCGAGCGCGGGTTTTTTCTCGACGTCGAGCGCGCGCTCGCGACGGCCGGCGACCAGATGCAAGCCCAGGATCCAGGCGACTCCCGCGCACAGCACGATCGCAAGCAGTGGATTCGTCTCCGTCTGCAGCGCACCGAGCGCAACGTGCATCACGATCAGCGCGTAGGCCGTGTAGACCGACATGTGCAAGAGCTTCCAGACCGGCGCCGTCAGGTTCTTCAACCAGAAATCGTGGCTGGTCGCCGCCATCAGGAAAAGAATGAGCAGCGCTGCGAGTCCCAACTGCTGAAACGGAAAGCTGGAGACGCTGTTCCAGCGCGTGTTGCTGACCAACACGCTGACCAGCGGATTTTCGTCGCCGAGCGCGTGGAACTGGATCAGCGAAAACGTCGCGTGCCCAAGACCGACGATGAAAGTCGCTACACCCAGATGCCGGCGGTTGTAGAGCCAGGGCAGGAAACGCGTGTCGAGTCGGGCGAGCGGCCCGATCGAGAGCACGATGTGCAAGAGCAGCAGCGCGCAGGTCCCAAGCGCTCGCAGCAGAATCGTCTCCAGCGTCGCTTCAGGGAAAATCGTCAGTCCCAAAGCGATGAACAGGGCCAGATAGCCGACGATGCCGCCGACCACGAGCGAGTCGTAGATGCGCTTCTGACGATTCCACCCGACCGCGCGATAGCCGATGCTCATCGGTCGAACTCCTGGCTCGCGATGAGTTCTTGGTGGGCGAGGCTGTAGAAGTACAGTCGCCCCGCGCGCACTTCCGCGGGCAGAACGAAGCGCCTCATCTGCGTGCCGGCGAGCGAACCGAGCAAGACGCACGGCGTGGGCAACAGGCTGGCCTCTTCGCTGTTCGCCCAATAGACGAGCAGGTCGGGCAATTTTGGATCGCGCTCAGGAGTCAACTCGAGGATGCGATGCACACCAAAGGCGGCATCCCACATGCGCAGACGCAATTGAAGCGGCCCGGCGCTGACGATCACGTCTCGCAGGGGCGCACCCTTCGTCGGCAGCACGCCGAGCTGGTTCAGCCCGGTCGCCTTGCTCGGCGGAACCGGGACGCGCGAAACCAACGCCATCGTCAGGCCGAGCGGCAGCACCACCGCAAGCGCGCCAAAACTGGCGCGATGATTGATGCGCAGCCTTCGGATCATCGCGGGCTCTCGCTCGTCAGGTCGCGATGTTCGTTGCGTTCGCGCGGCGCCTCGCCGGTGGCGCGAATCCAGCGCATCAGCAACAGGGGCCAGAGCGCCACGCTCGCGGGGAAGATCAGCACCCGAAATCCGATGCTCCCAAAGCGGGCTTCGCGGTCGACGCGACCGACGCCGATGATTGCAAAGGCGACCGCAAAGAGCGCGCCGATCGCGACCCACGCCGCGAACAGCGCCACGATCGCCCGGGCCAAGCTCAACGCCACGGCCGCTTGCTGTGGGCTCTTGCCATGCGTGCAGGGTACGAAGCGGCCCGGGGGGTGTGACAAGCTTGCCGGGGATTGGATGCGGGTTCTGCCTGAGCCCCCCCCCGCGCGCCCGCCGATGTAGGATTCACGCCCATGAACCTGACCAAGTACGTGCTCGCCGCCCTGTTCGCTTTCGCCCTCGCCGCCTGCGGATCGACTGATCCGAAGGAACTGGTCAAGGAGGGCAACACCGCCCTGGGCTCGAACGACTCGGGCCTGGCCCTCGCGAAGTTCGACGAGGCGCTGAAGGCGCTGAAAGAGGGCGACACGCTCTACCTCGACGCGCGCATCGGCAGAGTCGAAGCACTGATCGCCGGCCAACCCAAGCTGGCAGCCGAAGAGTTCCTGGAGCTCTCCAAGAAATTCCCCGCCAAGATTGGCGACAAGGAATTCATTTACATGGGCGGCAAAATGGTCAGCGCGCACCAGTACCTCGACGCGGTCGACCTCGTGCACAGCGGCATCCTGCGCGCCGGCGGCGAAAAGCCGAAGTTGATGGCGATGATCGATCGCATCAAGAAGGAAGCGGCGAGCGACAAGGCCGTCAGCGACAAGCTCGCGGGACTGGGCTATACGAATTGATACGCCGCGGAGCGCGGGTTTGCTTGAAAGTCAGCTGATCTCGACTAGGCATGGGTTCGATGAAAAAGACCTCTAGCATCGCCTGCGCACTCGCACTTGCCGCTTGCGATTCGTCACAGCCCATTGCGCCGATCAGCTCTAGCTCCGCGGGCAACGTCGTCATCCAGAAAGGCGACACTGCCGCGGCGATCGCCAATGCGCGCGCGGCGCTGGCCGAGCTCGACATGCAGCAGCAAGATCAGGCCGCGATCGGCGCGGACCTGCTCGAGGGGATCTACAACGAAGATCCCAGGCTGATCGGCATCGCGCTGACGCGCTTGGCGAAGAGCCTTCCGAAGAACTTCCCGAAACAGGCAAAGCCCGCGGTCAGCCGCTGACGATCCGCGGTTGCGGTGCAAAGCCGCGTTCGCGCGTGGGACGCAGGCGCTGCCTGGCACCGTACGGGCGAGTGCGCTTCAATGCGCGCATGCGCCAACTCATCTTCGGTCTCGTTCTCGCCCTGCTCGCTTCCTGCGCCGCGACTCCGGTCTCTGACGGCAGCGGGATGCTTGCCGTGTGTCGCACGCAGGAAGCCGCCTGGAATCGTGGCGATCTCGAAAGCTTTGCGGCCGAGGGCTATTGGCGCTCGCCGCAGCTGACCTTTTTCTCCGGCGGCAGCGACACGCGCGGATACGACGCGATGCTGGCGCGTTATCGCGAGCGCTATCAGCAAGGCGGCCGCGAGATGGGTGTGCTTTCGTTCACGAATCTGGAACCCGTGGTGCTCGCTCCCGACGCCGGCCTCGTGCGAGGACGTTGGAAAGTGACATTCAAGGACGGCCGTGTGAGCGAAGGCCTGTTCACGCTCGCGATGCAGAAACGCGCCGAAGGCTGGCGCATCGTCCACGATCACACCAGCGTCGCCGACTAGTCCACCGGTCAGCGCAGTGGTCAGCTCGGGTCCATGCTGCCCTTGGTGGGCACAGGCTTGCTCGGCGAGCCCACGCCCTCGCTCGGCGGCTGCTCGTTGAGGTAGTGGCGCAACTCCGTCGTCAAGTACTCGAACGCGTCGTCGACCGAGTTCGTGCGGTGGAAGAGCTTGATGTCCTCTTCGTTGATCATCCCCCACTTCGCCATCGCGTCGAAGTTGATGACCTCGTCCCAATACTCGGTGCCGAATAGCACGATCGGCAGCTTCTTCTTGATCTTCAAGGTCTGGATCAAGGTCACGATTTCCATGAACTCGTCGAGCGTGCCGAATCCCCCGGGCATCGCGACGATGCCCTTGGCGAGATAGGCGAACCAGTACTTGCGCATGAAAAAGTAGTGGAATTCGAACGCCAGCCGGCGCGTGATCCAGGGATTGACTTCCTGCTCGAACGGCAGCGCGATGTTCAGGCCGATGTTGACGCCCTTGGCCTCGCTGGCGCCGCGGTTGGCTGCCTCCATGATGCCGGGCCCGCCACCGGAGCAGATCACGAAGCGCCGCTCTTCTTTCTCGATCGGTTTTTCGGAGCGCGTGTCGAGCGACTTCGACCAGACCGTCAGGCGATTCGAAAGCTCGCGCGTGCACTCGTAGTAGTGCGACATCTTGAGCATGCGCTCGGCCTTCGCAACATCGGTGCCGTTGGCGCGCGCGGCTTCGAGCGCGGCTTCGGCCTTGTCGCGCGGCAGGATGCGCGCGGAACCGAAGATCACCAACGTGTCGCGGACCTGCAAATCCTCGAAGCGCGCGGCGGGCTCGACGTACTCGGACAGGATGCGCAAAAGGCGCGCATCGGGGCTGGCCATGAAAGCCTCGTTCTTGTAGGCCTTCACGGCGCGAAAGCGCCCGGAGTTCTTTTCGTTGTTGGTCATGGCTGTTTCGGCGGACCGCCCGGGCGACACGTTGATCGCGGCCCCGGGATGTTGAGTTGGCAATCGAGCGCTGGTTGTACTCAGTTGGCCTGCCGCGCGCACGCTCAAGAGCGCGCAGCATCGAGCCTTGCCTTCGATCGGGCTATGCTCATCGACATGGCTCCATCGACGCTTGAGCGCCTGGAATTCCCGGTGGCCGGGATGTCGTGCCAGGCCTGCGCCCTGACGATCGAAAAGACCCTGCGGTCGCTGCCGGGTGTCGCCGAGGCGCAGGTCAACTACGGTTCGCGCAGCGCCAGCGTCATGCGCGAGCGCGAAGTGGCCACCGGGCCGCTGATTGCCGCGGCGGTGCTCAAGGCGGGCTACAGCGTCCCCGGTGGTCTGGACCGCGAGCACTCCGTCGCGGCCTCGGTGAAGTTCAGCGATCAGGCGGAAGCCGCGTCGCTGACACGCGTGCGGCGCGATGTGCTGATTGCCGCGATCTTCGGCGTGCCGGTGGTCTTCGCGCACGCGCTGCACCTAGACCATCAATTTGCGTTGCTCTTGTCGGTGCCCGTTCAGTTCATCGCCGGCGCTGGAATTCTCGGCGCAGGTGCGCGCGCCGCAGCGCGTCTGGCGCCCGACATGAATTCGCTGGTGAGCCTGGGCAGTCTCGCGGCCTGGAGCGCGGCAGCCGTCGAGACGCTGCGCCCAGGCACGCTGCCCGGCGCCGAACAACATTTGCACGCGGCTGTCTTGATCCTGGCTTTCGTGTTGCTGGGTCGCTGGCTCGAGGCACGAGTCCGCGGGCGTGCCGGCGACGCGGTACGCGCGTTGTTCGCGCTCACGCCCGATCGCGTGCGCGTGCTGCGGCGCGGCGTGGAAACCGAAGTTGCGCTCGATGAAGTTCGTCCCGGCAATCTGGTCCTCGTGCGGCCGGGTGAACGCATTCCCGTCGACGGCGACATTCTCGATGGAAGCACATGGCTCGACGAATCGACCTGGACCGGCGAGAGCGCGCCGGTCGCGCGCGGTCCCGGCGAGAGCATCAAGGCCGGCTGTCTGAATGGCGCGGGCGCAATTTCAATGCGAGCCACGGGCATCGGCGCTGAATCGAGCCTTGGTCGTGTCGCGGCGGCGGTGCGCTCGGCGCAAGGCTCGCGCGCGCCGGTTCAAGACCTCGCCGACCGAGTCAGCGCGGTGTTCGTGCCCGGAGTCCTGATCGCGGCGGCGGTAACGCTCGGAATCTGGTTAGCATTCAGCGCGGATTGGACGCGCGCACTCAACCACGCGGTCGCGGTCCTCGTGGTCGCTTGTCCCTGCGCGCTCGGCTTGGCTACGCCCGCCGCGATCATCGCCGCCGTGGGCCGCGGCGCGCGCGAGGGCGTCCTGGTGCGCGACGCGGGCGCGCTGCAACGACTCGTCGATGTCGGTTTCGTCGTTTTCGACAAGACCGGCACGCTGACCGCGGGACGGCCTGTGCTGGTGTCGATCGCCGCGCTGGAACTTTCCGACGAGATCGCGTTGTCGCTGGCGGCGAGCGTCGAAGTGCAGAGCGAGCAACCGCTCGCCCGCGCCTTCGAAGCCGCGGCGCGCGCGCGCGAACTCGTGCTCGAACCGGCCGGCGAATTCTTGGCACTGCCCGGCGCCGGTGTCGAAGCGCAGATCGGCGCGCGCGCCGTGTTCGTCGGCAGTCGCGCCGCCGCGGCGGCACGCGCGCGCAATCCCCTGGAGATCGAACGCTTGCTCGCGCCGATGCTCTCGCGCGGCGAGACCACCGCCGTGCTCGTCGTCGACGGCCGCGCGCAGGCCGTTTTCGGTTTCAGCGACGAACTGCGGCGCGAATCCGCCGGCGCGATCGCCCGCCTGCGCCGCCAGGGCGTCGAGGTCATGGTCTTTTCTGGCGACAATCCAACCGCCGTCGCGCGCGTCGCGGAAGCGCTGCAGATCGAGCGCGCGCGCGGCGCGATGACGCCCGAAACCAAGGCGGAGGCCATCGCGGAACTCACTCACTCCGGCCGCGGCGTCGCCATGGTCGGCGACGGAGTCAACGACGCCGCAGCTCTGGCCCGCGCGAATGTGGGCATCGCGATGGGCAGCGGCGCGGACGTCGCGATCGAAGCGGCCGATTGCACGCTGCTGCGCTCCGACCCCGCGCGCGTGCCGATCCTGATCGAACTCGGCCGCCGGACGCTGCACACCGTGCATGTCAATCTGGTCTGGGCCTTCGGCTACAACCTCGTGGCACTGCCCGCTGCAGCCGGGGTGCTCGAACCCTGGCTCGGTTGGAGCCCGTCACCCGCGCTCTCGGCGGCCGCGATGGCAGCCTCGAGCGTCGCAGTCGTCCTGAACTCCCTGCGCCTGCGGACCGTGGACCTCGAACCACGTCAATAGAGGGGCACTGCCCCGCATGGCTGTGCCAGACGCGCGCGCAAAAGCGCGAATCCGCCTTCATCGAGAATCTGGCACAGCCATGCGGGGCAGTAGCCCCGTCGTCACTTCCCGCCGTCGTCGAGGCGCTTCTTCGCGGCGCGAAAGCGTTCGTCGAGGTCGTCCGGGCGTCGGCGCTCCTGATCGAGCATCGAGCCCAGCTTGTCCTCGCGTTCCTCGTCGCGCGCCCTGACCTTGCCGAAGGCCTGATTCCAGTCCGCGTCCCCCATCTTGGGCTTGCCGGCTTCGTCCAGTTGGGGCTTGGGTCGCGCGCGGGTCACGGCTTCGGTCCTGACGTCGATCGTCAGCCGGTTGGCGCAGCAAGGGCAGACGACCTCGATCTGTTTGGTTTCCATGGCGAACCCACCTTAATTAGGCGTTTGCACTGCCCGATTGCCCGGGCCCGTCGTTCCAGGTCTGGGACCGAATTGTAGGCATCCTGAAAATTCCTTCACATCCGGGCACAAGAACGGCTTTGATGCCGTCTCAACCCGTGAAGAACCTGTCATGGAGACTCGCATGCCCCCGATCTTGACCGTCAGAGCGACCGAGCGGCGCCGCGACCGCCGGCTGGCGACCCTGCTTTGGATGGGGTTGTTCGCGGTGCTGATCCTGATCAGCCGCTGACCCCGGCCGGTTTGCCGGCGACGACCACCTGGAAGGAGAGAATCCGCAGGAAGCGGGTCGAGCAGATCCAGCGATCGAGTTTCAGGAAAAAGCGCACGATCGCGGCGTTTCCCGGGACGAAGCGCAGCACTCCGAGATGGTCGGGGAAACCCGCGAACATGTAGGCGAGCACGCCATAGCGGCCGGCATAGGTGACCTCGAATCCGGCGCGCTCGTAGAGTTCGATCAGACCATTTTTCGTGAAGCCCTGGTCGCCAAGGTCGAAGTGCGGGCTGAATCGATACAGCAGGTAGCGCGCGAAGCGGATCACGAAGTTGTCGTTGCAGGGCTCGCTCATGATCAGCACGCCGTCGCGCGAAAGCGCCCGCCTGCAGTTCTCGAGAAAACGGATGTGATCGCGGGTGTGGTGCAGACTGCCTTTGCAGAACACGGTGTCGAAGGAGCCCTCCTTGAACGGCAGCTTCTCCGCATCGGCGGTGATCAGGCGCGCGCCGGGCACATACTGCTCGCTGACCAGCAGCATCGCGTGACTGATGTCGAGGCCCACGGCGCCCGGGCGCAGCCGCTCGAGTTCGGCGAGGAAGAAACCGGTCCCGCAACCAAGGTCGAGCACACGTTTGGCGTTTTTCGGCATCAACGCCAGCAGGCAGGCGTGCCAATCCTCCTGAAAAAGGCGCGAGAACTCGAAGCTGTAGCGATAGGCGTAGCGCGGCGCGAGCGCCCGGTGCAGCTCGATCTGGGCCTGGGCGTTGCCGGTCGTGGGTGAGTTCTGCTGCATGTAGGGGAGACTGAGATCGCGCCCCGCGGGTGCGCGACCGAGCCCTAGAGACTACCCCAGACCCGATCGGCGAGACTCCGGGGCAGCGGCTTCGACCATAGCGCGCCTGGGCATCCAGCCCATGGCCAGGTGCCCGAAAATGCCCAAGAGCAGCGTCGAGGCGAGCTGCGCGAGGTGGACGCCCAGGCCTGTGGACAGCGCAAGGTCGCGGGGCACGCCGAGCAGGCCGAAGCCGAGGACCCAACCGCCCTCCTGCGTGCCGAAACCTGCGAAGGAATTGATCGGCAGCAGATTGGTGAGGACCGCGAGACTCGAACCGAACGCGGCCCCGGAAAGACCGAGGTCTTCAGGCAGACCGAAGCCGCGCGCGAGGATCCCGTAGAAAACGAAGATCAACAGCCACATCAGGAGCGACTGCGCCGCCGCGATCCACAGCACGCGGCCGGCCGGAGCCTGGCGCAGGGCTAAGCTCAGATCCTCCGCGCGTGCGAGCAATTTCAGCCCCAGATTGCCGCGCGCGAAGCCGGACTTGCGTGCGAACCAGGAAGCCAGGCGCACGAAGGCATCGCTGCGCGCGCTGAGGAACATGAGCAACGCTGCAGCCAAGAGCAACGCGAGTGCGAGTCCGTAGAACCATGTCGGCAATTCTTCCGGCCTGGTCGCCGCCAGATAGACCGTGGCGATCGACAGGCACAGGCACAGGGTCGCAAGATCGAGCAGGCGCGAGACGAACAGTGCCGCGAGGCCACAGGCCGTCGGGACTCCGCCGTAGGAACGCAGGTACATGACCAGAGTCAACTCGCCGGTTTTCGCGGGCAGGACGTAGGCCGCGAGATTGTGCGCCGCGCCGATGGCGAACATCGCCGGGCCTGGCAGGCGACGATCGGCGGGCAACAGAATGCGAAAGCGCTGACTTCGCACGACATAGATGACGCAGTGCACGGCGAAGGCTTCGAGCGCGACGAGCGGCGAAAGACGCGCCCACGACGCCCACAGCTCGGCTGGTTTCAAGCTCGTCCAGTGGAAGAGAATCCAAAGGAATCCGACGCCCAGCGCGGTCGAGATCGACAAGCGAATTGCGCGCGAGCGCCAGGCTCGCTGCTCGCCTTGCTCCGGCGGCTCTGCAGCTCCCTTCAGGGGAACTCGACGTGCGTGCCGCCGGTGTCCTCGGCCAACCAGCGCAGGATCTCGAAGGTTCCGCCGACCGCGATCGAGTTGATCACGATGTGGCGGTGCTCGTTCCACCTGCGAACATGATCTCGGATTGCGCCGGGATCGATGACATCACCCACGGAGGGCTCGCCGTCGGACAGGACGAAGATCGTGTCGACATCCTTGTCGGTGAACGCTTCCTCGAGCGCGCCATAGAGATTCGTTCCGCCGTTGGCGCCGAGCTTGTCGACGTACGACTTCGCGTCCTCGCGGTTCACGCCCTTGGCGTCGGAGATGCCCTCCGCAAGCCACTTCGTGACGTCCGAGGAGAAGATCACCAAGTTGAACAGACTGTTCTGCTCGAGCGAATCGATGCACTTGGTCAGTTCGCGCTTGGCGAGCGAGATGCGCGGATCGCCGCTCTTGCCGATGTACTGACCGCGGGTCAGCTCGTTCATCGAACCCGACACGTCGAGGATGAAGATCACGCGGTGCGACTTGATCCGGATGCCGAAAAACGAAGCCTTCGAAAGCTCCTTGAGCCGCTGCGCCGTTTCATCGGCCTCGCGTTTGGCGAGTTCGGCGGCGCTGATCGGCTTGAAGTCGGCAGAGTTCTTCTCCCACCAGCCCTTCCAGGCCAGCGCCTTGGTGTAGAAGGGCTGGCCCGAAAGCCGCCACAAGGCCTGGCCGAATTCGACCTGCATGCGGCCTTCTTCGTTCTGCATGCGCGCGATCAGCGTGCCGACGACTTCGCGCGTGCCCACGCTTTCGAGGCCCTTCAACGCGGCGAGGCGCGCCGACCAGTCGGCAGAATCGAGCGCCTTGAGCAGCTCGGGCACGTTCTTCTGTTTGGCAAATTGCTGAACCGCGGCCACGCGCACTTCGAGTTTGTCGCTCGACGTGTAGCCAAGCAGCTTCTTCTGCCACTCAGGATCGCCGGCCTGAATCTCGCTCAGGGCATCGATCACGGCCGCGACGAAACCGGCTTCCTTCGATTTGGCCAGCGCGCCTTCGAGGTCGGCGAGCGAGGCCTTCGACTTGCGCGCGCCGAGCGCCGTCGCCGCGGCCATGGCCACCTCGCGATCCTCGCCGGCGAGCAACTTGACGATGCTTTTGTCGAGTTTTTCGTCGCCGACGTTGCGGACTGCGCGCAAAGCGAAGAGCTGCAGTTGTCCCTTGCCCTTGCCGACAAGCTTGGCGACCTTGGCGTCGACAGCGGGATCCTTCAGTTTCGCGATCATGTCGGCGCAGGCAAAGCTGAGGTCGAGCGGGGTCGTGACCTTGTCCGCGTCGTCGATGAACAGGGGAGTGATCTTCGCGCCCTGCTCGGCGAAAAGAATTTCGGCGGCGAGAATGCGATTCAGGCTCTTCTCGGTCGTGTCCTTGTAGACATCCGCCGCGACCGCGCCGGCCTCGCGCACTTTGCGCCGGGCCAATTCCTTGAGCGCGATGCGCCGCAGACCGTCCTTGCGCAGGTCGCTGGGATCCTTCTCCTTCTCCCTCGCGGTCTCGACCAGTTTCGGGATCTCGAGCTTCGACGCGATCTGCTCCAGCGCCAACTCGCGCACGCGCGGCAAGGGGTGCACGGCAAGTTCCGCGGCCTCGTCCTTGGCGGCTTTCTTTTTCTTCTTCTCAGCCTTCATGTTGGTGCCGAAGTCGAATTCCTTCTGGTACCAGGGTTGATCCACTTCCGTCGCCAGACCCACGTGGGCGCGCATCGCGTGCTCGCGCACGGCGTCCTCGGCAGGCGAATCGACGATCAATTGAAGGAAGTGCTTGCCGAGATTCTTGCACTGGCCGAGCGCCTCGACCGCGCCATCGCGCAGCTCGGGCTCGGGAGAAGTGCTGGCGATGTCCATCAGCTTCTGCAGCGCAGGCTGCTCCGCATCGGCGACGCCGTCGAAGTTCGGCAGCGTGCGCAGGATCTCGAGCCGCATGTAGATGCTGCCCATCGCGCCATAGGCTTCGAGCAAGCCATTCATGGCGTCGCGACTGCGCATGGCCGCCAATTGGCGAATCTTCTCGGGCTCGACATCGTCGCGCGCAGCCTTGATCTCCGCGGTCAACGTCGCGGCATTCTGCGGCGCGAGCGCGTAGCCGATCGGCGCGAACAGGGAAAGCCAACACAGACTCAATGCGAAAACGATTTTGGTCATGGCGAGTTCCTCTCCGCGGCTCTCGAGTGGTTACAGCCGCGAACGCTTCTCGATCAGGTCAGCCAACAGGCCGACCGACAGAACTTGTACCCACAGGACGAAAAGGAGCACCGTCTTGTCGCCTAGGTTCGGCTTGGCCTCCTCGAACACGTCCCAATACAGCGATCCGAGCAGCCCCAGCAGGATCACTCCTGCTACGGGATAGAAAATCTTCAGCGGATTGAAGTACAGCACCGTGCGGATGATCAGCGCGGTGAAGCCCAGTGTGTCCTTGATCGGCCGGATCTTCGAACGGCCGTGGCGTTGCGCGTAGTTGACACTGACGTAGTCGACGCGGTGACCGTTGGTCAGCGACGCAAGCGTGATGGTCGTCGTGAACGAAAAACCCTGGGGCAGGATCGGGCGGTACTTGAGCACGAGTTCGCGGCGAAAGGCGCGCAGGCCTGAGTTGAGATCCGGAATCGGCGTGCTGGCAAGATAGGACGCGAGCTGGCGCAGGAACGCTTTGGCCGGCCGACGGATCAGCGGAATGTGCACGCTTTCGCCAAGGCGGGCGCCGACGGCCATCTCGGCTCCGTCGTCGATGCAGCGCAAAAGATCGACGATGCGATCTTCCGGATAGGTGCCGTCGGCATCGGTGATCACGACCACCTCGTTCTTCGCGTGGGTGAAACCCGTTTTCAGCGCGGCTCCATATCCCTGATTCGCGGCGTGCGTGACCACGCGCAAATTCGGGATGCGGCGTTGGACTTCCTTGAGCGCCGCGGCGGTTCCGTCCTGCGATCCGTCGTTGACCGCCAGGATCTCGACCGGCGCGCCGAGGTCGAGACCCGCGAGGCGATCGAGCACACCCTGGACGCCCTTCTCCTCGTTGTAGACCGGCACCACGATCGTGATGCCGAGGGCGGAGATCGGCGCCTGTGGAGCTTCGTGCAGCAATGCGGGCGTTCGGATCATAGGTTGGCTGGGAGCATACCCGCCGCCAGTTGCCAGGGAACAACCGATTCGCCCCAGTCGCGGTCGGGATCAGAGCGCGAGCACTTTTCTGGCCATGCCCGTGAGCGCGATGCGTCCGGCGGAGCGCGTTTCGAACCAGCGGAAATGCTCGGGCAGCGCGCTGCCCGCCGCAAGCCGCCCTTCGCGCACGCTGACCGCGATCCGATGGCGTGTGATCGAGTGGCGAACTCGGCCGATTTCGCGGCCGGCGGCGAACAGTCCGGCGGGTTCGAATTCCGCGCGGAAAAGACCGCTTGGCGAACCGGTCTCGCGCGTCGGAAGCTCCCAAAGCCCGGGCATCCGCGCGGCGGTCCGCGGACGTTGTTCGAAGAGCCAGGCACCCTCGCGGCGCAGGATCAGGACTTCGAGTTCGACGTCGAGCGGCGCGGGTCGCGCCTTGGACCGTGGCAACTTCGCGACCATGCCCGCGGCCAGCGCGGCGCATTCCCGCGCGAGCGGACAGTCCGCGCATTTCGGCTCGCGCGGCGTGCACTGCAGCGCGCCGAATTCCATCAACGCCTGATTCCATTCGCCGGCGCTGCTGCGCTGCGGAAGCAGTTCGGCCGCGATCCGCCAGAGCTCTTTTTGAGCTTTCGGCGAAGCCAGTTCTTCGTCGATGGCGAAGAGCCGCGCGAAAACGCGCGCAACATTTCCGTCGACCAAAGGTTCGCGCTGATCGAACGCGATCGAGAGCACCGCTCCGGCCGTGTACGGGCCGATGCCCGGCAGATCGAGGACCGCTGCGCGCAGCGTCGGAAATGTGCCGCCGTGCCGTTCGACGATCGCGCGCGCGGCTTCGCGCAGGGACCTCGCTCGACGGTAATAGCCCAGGCCGCTCCACGCCGCGAGCACATCCGCTTCGCGAGCCGCGGCGAGCCGGGCGATGTCGGGAAAGCGCGCCAGGAATCGCGGCCAATAATCGAGCACCGTCTCCACGCGCGTCTGCTGCAGCATCGCCTCCGAAATCCAGATCGCGTACGGATCGCGCGAGCGGCGCCAGGGCAAATCGCGCCTGTTCGCGCGGTACCAGGCGAGCAGCGACTTACGCAGCGCAGCGTGATTCGAGGTCGTGGTCACGGTGAATTCGAGTCTGGCGGGCTCGCGCCGGCTGGCTTCGATGGCTACACACTATCGCATGGACGCAAGCGCTCCCAAGCACCCGCATGCAAACCTGCGCGGCTGGTGGACCGTCGCCGTTCTGACGATCGCTTACACCTTCGCGTTCATCGATCGGCAGGTGATCAACCTCTTGGTCACGCCGATCAAAGCCGACCTTGGGATCAGCGACACGCAGATGAGCCTGCTCATGGGCCTCTCGTTCGCGCTGTTCTACACGCTGATCGGCGTGATGATCGGTCCCTTGGCCGATCGCGGGTCGCGGCGGGGCCTCGCGGCGGGCGGCTTCGTGGCCTGGAGCGCGATGACGACGGCCTGCGGAATGGCGCGCTCCTACGGGCAGCTTTTCCTGGCGCGCATCGGCGTCGGCGTCGGCGAAGCGGCGTTGACACCGGCGGCGTACTCGATGATCGCCGATGAATTCCCGCGCGAGCGGCGCGGCGCGGCGCTCGGCGTGTATTCGAGCGGCATCTACATCGGCTCGGGGCTGGCCACGTATCTCGGCGGAACGCTGGTGGCGACCGCGCGCGATGGCCAGCTCGTCGACTTGCCGCTGATCGGCAGCGCACGGCCCTGGCAAGCGGTCTTCGTGATCCTCGGCCTCGCCGGCATTGTCGCCGCGGCGCTCTTCGCCACCGTGCGCGAGCCTGCGCGGCGCACGCCGGTGACGCGCGAACCTCTGCGCGCGGTTCTTGCGCACTACCGCGAGAACGCGAAGTCCCTCGCGACCCACCACGCGGGCTTCGCTCTGCTTTCGCTCGCGGGCTACGCGAGCGCGGCATGGATTCCCGCATTGCTCGAGCGCAAGCACGGCTGGAGTCCAGCGAAGATCGGCGAGGTCTACGGCCCGATCATCGCCGTCGCCGGGATCACGGGAGTGATCGCGGGAGGGCGCGTCGCGGACCTCATGAAGCGACGCGGCATCGTGGACGCGAATCTGCGTGTCGGTCTCGCCGCAGCGCTCCTGTGCGCGCTGTTGGGGCTGTTTTTTCCGTTGGTTTCCGACGATCGAGTCTGCGCAGGCTTGCTCTTCGCGTTCTATCTTGCTTCGAGCCTGCCCTGGGGCGTAGCGGCCGCCGCGCTCGCGGACAGCGTGCCCGATCGACTGCGCGGTCAGGTCTCGGCTATCTATCTGCTCGCGATCAACGCTGTGGGCCTCGGGCTTGGGCCGACGGCGATCGCGCTGGTCACGGACCACGTCTTCGAGCGCGAGAGCGCGCTCGACCTCTCGCTCGCCTGGGTGGTGCCGATCGTCGAAGTCGCCGCGGCGATCGTCCTGTTCAAGGGCCTTGGCGCCTATCGCGCGAGCGTTGCGCGCATCGACGCCGCCCGTGCATGAGTTCGCCCGTACGGTGCCGGGCAGCGTACGGGCGAACTGGAACACGATCAGGCGCTCATTGGCAGATCGTGTACTCGAGCGCGTCCGAAAGCGTCGCGTTGTTGGGCGCGGTGTAGCCGTTGTCGCGGCCCCAGGCCTGCACGCCGACGACGGTTCCGGGCACCACCAGGTACGCCGCGGGCGTGCCGCCCAGCCCACCGACCGCAAACGCGTTGAAGTCGAGCGAGTAGACGCCTGAGCAGTCGTTCGGCGGAGGATTGCCGCCCGAGTTCATCGGCACAGCGCGCTTGAGCGGCGTGGCCACACAACGCAGACCGCCGACGAACGGGGCCGCGGCCCGGCCACCGTTACTGTAGAGGTACAGACCAGGCTTGTTGTTGATCACCTGACTCGCCCTGATCGTGAATCCGGCTCCGGCGGTCGCACTCGGCGCTCCGCTCGATCCGATCGTCGGCGTGCAGCCCAGCGAGTTCACTTTCGCCGTGCAATAAATGACCGGAACTCCGCCCGCGCAAAGCGGGTCGAGCGCGCCCAGGATGCCGTTCGGCGGATTGAGGTTCGGGGTCGTGCTCGAGCTGAAGTACTCGGTGTTGTGCGCGCCGGGTGTCCAGCCCGGCTGGGTGTTGACGCCAATCTCGGCCGCGTTCGTGGACCCGGACGGGTCGAGGTCGCTGTTGACGCCGGCGGCGTTGGTGATCGCCAGCGCCAGCGCCTGACCGGCATTGATGTTCTGGCGGATCTTCCAGCCGTAGGCGTTCCAGTTGCTCCCGCCCCCGGTGGAGAAGTGACAGAGGCTGCAACTCGAACCGGTGCCATTGATGATGTTCTCATCGGTCGTCGAACTCGGGTAGGCGGCTCGCCAGGTGGTGAGGTAGCTGCCGTTGGCAATGACCGGCGCTGCCGTAGCCAACAGAGTTGCCATGCCAAGGGTGGCGCTGAGAGCCGTGAGGAACAGTGAACGGAAATCGAGTTTCATGAGTCGGGGTGTCCTTCGAGGAGGTCGCGGTTCATCGGTCAGACCGTGCGAGCTGCGTTGCCGCAGACCCGCGCGGAGGAAAGCAGCACGGCGGGTTCCGGCGGCTGCGATGCGCAGATCGCGAATGCCGGCACGGTTCCCGCACGTGGAGGCGCGCGACCTGCCAGTCGCTCACCTCGCCGAAGCACGGAATACGGGCGGAAGTTCGTCGCGGCGTCCGACTCTGTCGTCGGAAACTTCGGCGAGCGCACCGCCTGTGCGCCGAGCCTCGTCCACTGGCGGGCATTTTGGCGCTCAATGCAGCGCGCGGCTGTGCGCAGAACTGCCCAGGTTCCGGTGGAATTGTGGGTAGCTCAAACCCGAAGCGGTCGATGCAGGTTCGTAGTCAATCGTCGAGCGCGCTTGCACGATCCTTGCACGGCTCTTCGTGACGAGTTGGTAACCTGAGCGTGCATGGGTTGGAGAGATTTCTGCGTCGGCGCGATCAGCGGAGCCACGCTCTCGCTCGCGCGACCTCCGGCGGGGATCACGCTCGAAGAGTGGATGACGCCGAGCGGCGAGCGCATGGCGCTGTGGCGCGCGGGCGCGTTGATCGCGATCGCCGCGGCCTTGATCCGGCGGCGCGCGCAGGCGGGTGACGCGCGTTTTCCTGCGGCGGAGATCGCGCTCGGCGCGGCTAGCGGATTCGCGCTGCACGGATTCGTGCTGATCGATCTGTTCGGAATCGATTCGACCGCGGGCTGGATGTTCGCGCTCGTCGCGGGGCTCGGTTCGATGATCGCGCTCGGCAGAAGAGGCGCGAATACGCCGGGCGAAACGGGCGCCGTGCCGACGCCGGTGTTCCAACGACTCGCGCTCGCCATGGGCGGCGCCGGAATTGCATCAGTGTTCGCGGCGATCAACTCGCGACTCTGCCTCTTCGGCTACGGCACGCGCGACGACGACACGATTGCCGCTGCGACGGCGCTGCTGATTTTCGGCTTTTCAGCGCTCGCGTTCAGTCCGCTGCTCGCGCGGCGACAACTTTCGCCGGCGTGGTTTGGACTCGGCGTTGCGATTGCGGCGGCGGCAGCGTTGCCCGCGTTGAATTTTTTGAGCGCTCTCAGCCTGCCGCGCGGCTTCGACGAGTTGATGCGGCGCTTCCAGCTCGATTCGGACATGCGCGGAACGTATCGGTACGACGGACTGCTCGCGGCGCGGGTTTTCGCGGTGCCGGCGTTGATCGCGGGGCTTTCACTCGCGAGCCTGCGCAGCGTCGCGAATCTCGGCTGGGTGCTGCTCGGCGCAGCGATCGCTGCGATTCTGCAGCCGAATTGGAGCGCGGGCTTCAGCGCGACGACCGTCGAAACGGTCGCTGTGCAGGCCTCGGAACGCGCCGCGCTCGGCGCGAGCCTCGCGGGACTAGGAGCCTTGATCGTCGCGCTCGTCGGAGTGCGCGGAGCGTGGAAAACTGGCGCAAGCATCGCGTTGTGCGCGGCGCTGTGCTTGCTCTACGCGCGCGCATGGCACAGGCCCGCGGTCCTGCCGCTCTCGCCCTGGGAGCGCGTGCCTGTGCGCGTCGAATGGATCCGCGAGACACCCGAAGGATTGCTCACCGTCGAGTTGCAGGCGAGCCGCGGCCGCATCGCGACGCTCGATCGCCGCAGGTTGACCCCGACGCTCGAGGAACTGCCGGCGGATTCCAACCGCTGGGGTTGGTCATTCGACGTCTTTGGCAAAGAGAAAGTCGTGGTGGCGGGCTTGATGACGCCACAGCGCGCGACGGACTTCTGGTCCCATGGCACAGCGGAAGTGTGGGTCATGTGCCCGTGGGATGAACTGGCCCCGGAACTCGAAACGGCACTATTCGCGGGCGAAACGCTGCGCGAAGGCGCCTCGATCCACTACGGCAGAGAGTGGGAGACACTCCCGTACTCGGGCGGCATCGCGGTGATCGCCTGCCCTCCTGTCGAAGTCGCGGCGAGGACTCTTTCCTGTTTGCTTCGTGGCCCTGGCAGCATGGTCTCCGACCCGTATGTGATCGGCTGGTTACCCGCTCACCAGGACATCGCCCAACTCGATTGGGGCGAACAGGTCATTGCTTCTTGTTCGCATATCGAAGATCTGAGCATCGGCGTTGTCTATTCGCATCGCCCCGATGAAGCCATCCCGGCCGGTTCGTGGGCCTTCGGTGGCACGCTCGCGAAACTTCGACTCGCGGTGCCTGAGCGAATGAAATCCGCGCGCGTTCAAACGGCCTCTCGACTGCTTCGCGGCGAAGCGAGCCCCGCGGCAATGGCCGCGCTGCTGCTCTGCTCAGCGCAGGTGCAGAGTTCACCGTTCGAGACGCGTGCCCAGCGCACCGAGTTGGATCCCCAAGCGCTCGAGATCTTGCTCAAGTCCGGTCTCGCACAAGAACAGCTCTGGGGATTGGAGCGCTCACTCGACGTGTTCATCGCCACGACACTCGAACAGCGCCGCGACCTCGATGGGCTCACTGCGTTCGCGAAGCCACTGGCCGACGCCCACCCGACGAATCGAAGGCTTCAAGGCGCAGCCGCGCGTGCCGACTGGGAGTTTGCCGACTACGCGCAAGCCGCTCGGCGACTGCGATGGCTCGTCCAAATGGACCCGTACGACCTCCAAGCGCGACTCTGGCTCACCGAGAGCCTCTTGCGCGCCGACGATCCGAAGGCAGCGCTCATTTCCGCGGATGAACTTCTCGCCATCCAACCCAACCGTTTCGACGCCGAACGCCTGCGCGCCCTGGCCGGGGTCCGCGCAGGCGATCCGCGCGCTGCTGCCTGGCTCCAGCGACTGATCCAGGATCACCCCGACGACGCCGAACTCGCCGCCCACGCCAAGCCTGGTCCGCCCCCGTCGCTCCAGCCGCCCTTGGGGGTTCCCGGCGAGGAAGGCTCCTCCGGGGGCCACTGAAGCGGCTAAACGGAACCGGATCCGGCCGGCAGGAGTCATAAGGAGCAGCTTCGACCAGTGCCGGCCCGCCGGCCCACTTGTCGGGGCGTCCTCGTTGTCTCCTGGTATCCTTTTGGTGCCCATGTTCGCGAGCTGGCGAACTCCACGCTAGCCCGGCCCCTGCGCACGTTGCTCCTACCTTCGAAGGCCCAAGGAATCTCACCATGCATTTCCGCGTACCGCGCGCCCTGACCGCCCTGGCTCTGATCGCCGCAGCCAGCATCGGCGTCGCTCAGATCATCCGACTCGACCTCCCACAGATGGTCGCCCAGACCGACGACGCCGTGCTCGGCAAGATCACAGCGACCAAGGTCTTCCGCACGGACGGAATCAAGGCCGGCCAGGTTCAAGAGCTCTATTTCACGACGCTGACGATTGCTGGACGTTCGCTGTCGAATGATTTGCCGCTGACCGTTGATGTGACCTTCGCCGGCGGAATGATTTCGCCGAAGGTTGGCGCCTACAACTCCGAAGCGCCGGTCGAGGCGGACACCAAGGTCGGCAACGAAGTCGTCGCCTTCTTCAAGCACGTCGACGATCTGGGCAACGGCCTTGCGTGCAACGCGCTCTACGCGAGCCACGGCGGTCTGTACCGCGTCTACTCGCAACGCGGCGAAACGATTGTGCAGGGACGCGGCAACGGTTACGCGATCTCCTCGAACTGGAAACTGGACGCGCTCGACACCGAGATCACGCGCCTCAAGAAGAACTAGGAGCAGCACCATGAAAGCACTTCGCATCCTCATGCCGACCGGACTGGTTGCGTCCGCGGCGCTTTTCTTGGGCTCGTCGAACCTCGAAGCCTACACGTTCGACGGGAACTTCCTGTCGCTCTTCGATCGCGACTTCCGCGTGTTCAACAACTACACGGACCCGACCGCGAACAACAACACCGTCGCCAACACCAATTACCCCGGTTCGATCGGCGCGGTGCAGGCGCTTTGGAAGTCCGCGGTCGAATGGAACTCGCAGCCCTACGGCAACGGCCAGGGTGACCCGACGCAGGTGACGATCGGATCGGGTGGCGCCAACTTCGACGCCTACTACGCCGGTCTTGCGACCAGCGCGGGCGTGATGGGCAACAACATCATTTCCGAACTCGCCGGCTCGAACGGCGGCGTGTTGGCGTTCACGGAACTACCGGGCACGCCGGGAGGCTGGCGCATCCTGTTCTACTCGACGTGGGAATGGCACGACGGTCCGGGCTTCATCACCGGCGGCGGCAATTCCTTCGACCTGCAGGGCATCAACTGCCACGAGTACGGCCACGCGCTCGGCCTGGGTCACACGCCGGTCGCCGGCGCGACGATGGAAGCCGCCGTGGCCGCGTTGGATGTCTCGATCCGTTCGATCGAAGCGGATGACATCGCAGGTGTGCAGGCGCTGTACGGCGTGAAGGCGGCCAACAAGCTCACCGCGACGAGCTTCACGGGCAGCGGCGCTCCGCTGCGGGTCACGGGAACCAACTTCCCGCTGACCAACAACGAAGTCTGGTTCACATCCAAGCTTCCGACGGCTGCGACAGCGGCCTTGCCGATCAAGGTTTCGGGTCTCGCTTCGACCGGAACGACGATCGACGTCAACGTCCCGGCCACGGGCGGGATCGGTGCACTGATGGTTCGCAACGGCTCATCGACGACGGGGGCGGCGCTCTCGAATGCGCTGCCCTACGACCCGGCGATCTGCCCGAAGCCTGTTTCGTACTGCACCGGCAAGCTGAACTCGGTCGGCTTCGAGCCCGACATCACGTTCATCGGCTCCAACAGCCTTGCGATCAGCGGTGGCATGATCACGATCGAGTGCAACAACGGTGTGCCGAACAAGCCCGGCCTTTTCCTGTTCAGCGACAACGGCCGCGGCGCGGTTCCGTTCCAAGGCGGAACGCTGTGCATCGCACCTCCGATCGTGCGCAGCCCGCCGTTCCAGTTCGACGTTTTCGGCTACGCCTCGCTGCCGATCACGTTCGGCGCTTTCGACGTCGGCATTTATCGCAACTTCCAGACCTGGTACCGCGACCCGCAGTCCCCGGGTGGAATCCCGGTCGGCCTGTCGAGCGGAGCTGAAATCAAGTTCTGCCCGTAGGACGAGTTCCAGGACTCGTTTCGATCCTGCGATCGGCATGACGCGCTGCGCGACATGCCGATCGCTCCCTTTGGATCGCGATCGATGACTCACGAAGCGCGCGCCTGGGTCTTGAATCTCGACGCCGAGCACGAACTTGGCGCGAGGAAGAACTATGCGCCGACGCTGCACCTGAAAGCGCTCGTCGCGCGAGAGAGCCGGCGGCTCCTGGGGCCACTCGTCGGACCGGACGATGTCGTGGTCAGCGAGGAAATGCTTGCGGCGGGGGGCAAGGAAGCGGAGCGCGCCCGCGGACTGGTCGGCATGGCCTGGAGTCCGACGCCTCGCGCGCTCGCGCAACTGCGTGCCGCCGGTGCGCGGCCGGTCGAAGCGCCGGCCCTGGATGTGTTGCGCGCGGTGAACGCGCGCGATTTCGCTGCGCGCTTGCGCGAGCCGCTGGCCAAGTCGAGTTTCGCGAAGCACGTCGCGGGAACACTCGAGGTTGCCCTCGCGCGGCTCGCCTGCCCAACGCCCGATGGCTGGCTCGTGCGCCGGACCTTTGGAGCCGCCGGCCGCGGCCGCAGACGCATCGCAGCGGGCCTGCCCACCGGCGGCGAGCGCGCCTGGCTCGAGGCCTCGCTGCGCATCGGTCCGCTGGTGATCGAACCGTGGGTGACGGTCACGCGCGAGTACACGCGTTCAGCGTGGCTGCAAAAAGATGGCGCGACGATCATCTCGCCGCCGTGTTTTCAGGCGACTGACGAAAATGGCGCGTGGAGACACACCGAGCGCGCCGAGCGCGGCGCGGTTTCAGGCGAGGACGACGAGCGGCTCGAAGAAACCGTTGAGATCGTCGGCCGAGCACTTGCGGAGGCCGGCTACTTCGGCGCCTTCGGCATCGATGCGTACCGCCACCGCGCGCCAGGATCGACCGAGACCGTGTTGAATCCGCTGAGCGAAATCAACGCGCGCTTCACGATGGACTGGGCCACCGCGATGGCGCATCAGCCGCAGTCCGGCGAAGCCATCTCGAAGCTGGACGCCTTCGTTCGCAGTTAGCGCGCGCGAATAGGGAAAAATCGTGCCAGGCACCGTACTGTCCGATTCGCGGTCAATTTCCAGCTGCTTCACTGGCTTCAGTGGTGCTCCTCCGAACTCCACTCGCAGCGCGGCACCGCGCGTTTCGTCGAGCTTGCGCAACGACTCGAGAATCGGCGGAAGATCGAGTTTGAACTCCGCCGGCTTCGCGCCGACGCTCGGTTCGCAAGCCGCATCGAGACACAAACGCGCGAGCACGCCGAGCCCCTCCGCCGTCGGATGCAGATCGTCGGGCTGCATGAAGCGCCGCTTCAGGCCCGCGCCTTTGAACTCGAATCCGCCAACTTTCAGCCCGTTTCCCGCGCGCAATTTCTCGATGAACTCCGGCATCGCGACGAAGGCAACATGTCCGCGCTTTCCCGCCCACGCATCGACGCGCGCATTGAGTTTCGCGAGCGTCTCCTTCGTCGGGACCTGGCTCTTGAGCAGCATCTTGCCGACCGCCGGTGTCATGTCGGGAAAGTGACTGAGGATCAGCGGACACTTCAGGCCCTCGAGCAACTCGAGGCCCATGTCCAGATTCTCCAACCGCTCCGGCTCGCCGCTGACTTCGCCGTAGCCAAACCAGAACAGGAAATCGGCTGCGACCACGAGCGTCGGTGCGAGCGCCGCGGCCGCTGTGACCTGCGCTTCCCCCATCGAACCCGGCTCGATGAAAAACGCCTCCGCCGCGAAGTTCACCGGCGGCGTGTGCGCAATCGCAATCTGCGCCTCCAGGGCGTCGGCAAGCGAAACCCTCACGTTGTAACCGGCTGAGGCGCTGGCTCCGATCAACGCGATGCGCGCCAGCGGCGAAGGGACCCGTGCATCTTGCGGGGCAGGTGCGGTAGCGCTGCCCTGAAGTGCGGAAACGACACAGAACCAAAGACTCGCGTGGCCCATGGATGCGAGGATAGCAGCTTGCACGGCTCTCCAAGGACGGCACGCGCGTTGCTGGCCGGACTCGCTCCGTGTACATGTTGCGCATGCAAGAAACCCAGCCCGCCCTGCTGACCCGCGCGGAATTGCCGCCGGCGCGGCGCGCGCTGCTGCTTGCGGTGCTCGCGCTCGCGGCCTGCGCGACGCTCTGGCCGATGCTGCGCGGCGAGTTCGTCTACGACGACCTGTGGCTCGTCGCGCAGAACCCCAGCCTGAACAGTTTCGGAAATCTGCTGGCCTCGCTCGGCGGCAGTCACTGGGACTTCACCGACTCGCGCTCCGCGCAGTTCGTCGGCCACTGGCGCCCGCTGACGATGCTCACGCTCTACGCCGGCAGCATGCTCGGCCACGGCGCGCCGGCGGGTTTCCATGCCCTTGCACTCGTCCTGCACCTGATCGCAATCGCGCTGGTCTTCGAGTTGACCAGGCGCATCGCGCGCGACACGACGATCGCGTTCATCGTCGCGCTGCTTTTTGCGTTGCACCCGGTGGCGGTCGAGCCCGTCTCCTGGATCTCCTCGATCAACGATCCGCTGCAAGCCGTGTTCAGCCTGGCGACGATGCTGTGTTTTTTCGCCTGGCGCGAGCGCGGAAGTCCCGGGCTTCCGCTGGGAAGCGCGGCATGCTTCCTGTGCGCGCTGCTGGCCAAGGAAAACGCCCTGGCCGTGCCGCCGCTGATTGCCGCCATCGATCTTGGACGCGCAGGCGGCACTTCAACAAACGAATCTTGGCGAGCACGTTTTCGACCCTTCTTGCGGCCGTATGCGACGTTGTTCGCGGCCTTCGCGCTCTACTACTTGGCACGCGTCGCGGTTTTCAGCGACGGCCTGGCCGGCTTCGATCGCTTCACTGGACACCTCGGCCTGACGGACGGCCGCAACCTGAGCTTGCGCGTCGAGTTTTTCGGCGGCGCCCTGGGCCTTCTGACCTGGCCGCGCCATCTCAATCTTTTCCGCGAGGCGCGGCCGGAAATCGCCTGGAGCGACGCGAACCTGTGGCTCGCCGTGCTCGCGATCGTGTTGTTCCTGATCGCGCTCACCTGGGCCTGGCGCAGGCGCGAGTCCGCGATCCTGACCGGCCTGTTGATCATTCCGGCGGCGCTGGCGCCGGCGATCCTGCGCATCGAAGCGCTCGGGCGCTTCCCGCTCTCCGAGCGCTATCTCTACGTCAGCATTTTCGGTTTCAGCCTGGCCGCCGTGGTGCTCGCGGCGAAACTCGCCGAGCGGGTTTCGCTGCGGCGCGTCGCACTGCTCGCCTTCCTTCTCGTGGCGGCTGTCTTCGCCTGGCATTCGCGCCAGCGCACGACGATCTGGCAAAACGAGCGCACTCTGTTCGCAAAGTCCTTCGACGACAATCCAAAAAGTCCCTACGTCGCCTGGGGCCTCGGCCGCGTGATGCTCGAGGACTATCGGTACTCCGAGCAGATCGAATTCCTGCAGCAGGCGCGCGCGGCCTTCGAACACTCGCAGGAACTCGGCTTGAAACGCGAGGACGGTACTCGCGATCCTGAGGTGCTCGTCACCGATGAAGATCGCCTGCAGGCCAACATGGGCCTGGGCTGGTGCTTCTTCTTCGCCGCGCTGCGCGGCTTTGACGAGGCGACTCTCGACGAAGCGCTCGCCATCTTCGAGAAGACGCTGAGCTACTTCCCGCAAAGCTACGAGGCGATGACCGCCTGTGGTGTGGTCCTGATGAGCCAGGAAAACCTCGCGTCCGCGGAAATGAGGTTCAACGCGGCGCTTGCGCAGAATCCCAAGAACCTGGAGGCCTGGTACTACCTCGGAAAACTCGGGCTGCGCAAGCAGGACCTGCCGGCGGCAAGAACGGCCTTCGAACGCGCGCTGGAACTCAAGCAGGACGATCCGGGCACCCTGCCCCTGTACGCCGGCGTCCTGGCGGAACAGGGCGACAACGCCGGTGTGCAACGCGCCCTCGACCGGGCTTTCGAGTTGGCGCCCAAGGACCCACAAGTCCTGCTGCAGCTGGGGCTGCTCGCCGCGAAGAACGACCAAGGCGGGCCGGCGCTGGCCTGGTTTGATCGGCTGCTGAAAATTGCCCCGAGCTACGGGCCCGCACACCTGCAGAAGGGCAAGGTCCTGCTGACCATGGGCCAGTTTCAGCGCGCCGTGCCCGAACTCCAGCGCGCCTGCGAACTCGGTCCACGCGACTTCGAGGCGCACTACACCCTCGGAGTCGTCCTGGCCTCCCAAGACATGGGCAAGCAGGCGTTGCCCTACCTCGAGCGCGCACTCGAAGTCGAGCCGACGAACGCACTGGCCGACGAACTTCGCTCGCAGATCGAGTCACTGCGCGCGCAGTGAGCCCGCGAAGCACGGATTGCCGTCCACTCCTGCGCGGCGGCTGGGTATTCTGTTCGCCCAATGCAACAGTTCGCGGATCCCCTGCGCGCCGCCATCGCCGCCACTGCAGGCGTTGCGCCTGAATCGATCCGGCTCGAGGCGCCGCGCGACGACAAGCAGGGCGATCTGGCTTTGCCCTGTTTCCTGCTGGCGAAGCAGAAGCAGATGGCGCCGGCCGCGCTGGCCGCCGAACTGGCCCGCGCCCTGAACGGCGGCGGTTCCCACGCCAGCGCTGAGATTTCCGCGTTCGCGAGCGGGCCCTACGTCAATTTTCGCATCGCGCGGCCGGCACTGGCGCGCGCGGTTTTCGCACAGATCGCCGAAGAAGGCGCGCGCTACGGTGGCTCGAAGGAAGGTCTGGGCAAGACGATCGTCATCGATTTCAGCTCGCCCAACATCGCCAAGCCGATGCACGTCGGCC
>JANMRV010000190.1:0-7392 GCA_031388685.1 Planctomycetota bacterium | reverse complement strand
CCTTGCCTCGACTTCTGGCGGTGGTCACGTGAGCCACGTGAGAACCGCCACAAGTCGAGGCAAGGCCTGCAGCTAGCGAGAAGTCGGCACAATCATGCGGGCCAGTTTCCTACGCGGGCTTCGCAGGACGCGGCGGGTCGGCCTTCTTCGTGTCCGGGGCGGCCTCGGGCGCAGCGGGCTTGGCCGGCTCGCCTTCGATGTCGTCCGTGGCGAGCTTGCCGAAGTAGCGCGGCAACTCGACTCCGCCGATCGAGCGCATCACGTCCATCAAGGGCGGCACCGCGCCGCCGAGACTCTTGAGGAAGCCGCTGGCGCCGCCGCCTGCCTGACCGCCGTCCCAGACGGTGATCTTGTCGAACTTGATGTTCGCGATCGCCTTCGCGGACGTTTCTGCCAGGTGGTCGAGGTGCTCGAGCATCATCAACTGGAAGGCCGCGTTCGCGCTGCCCGTGCCCTTGATGATCTCGCGCAAACCCTCGCCCTTCTTGGCCAGGATCTCGTACTCGCCGCGCGCCTGCGCGGAGAGCCTGGCGTAGATCGCCTTCGCGTCGCCCTCGGCTTCGATCGCATTCGCGTTCGCGCGCGCCGTGGCTTCCAGGCGCATTTTTTCCGCCGCGGCTTCCGCTTCGACGATGATGCGCGCCTTCTGCGCGCGCGCCGGCGCCTCGAGCATCGCGCGCTGTTCGGCTTCGATCTGCTTGCCCTTGGATTCGGCGGCCAGGGTCTGCGCGCGATACTGCGCCGCGAGCACCTCGGCCTCGGCTTCGCGCTTGCGACGCTCGCCGACGGCGTAGGCTTCAGCCTGGGCAACCTGCAACAACGACTCCGATTCCGCGACAGCCGCCTTCGACTTGTTTTCGCCGGTCTGAGCCTCGGCGTTCGCGCGCGCGACTTCGATGCGCATGGCGCGCTCGGCTTCCTTGACCAGAGCTTCGCGCTGGAAGGCCGCGGTCTGCTCGCCGGTCTGGCGCTCCTTCAAAAGTTCGGCGACGCGCACGGCCATCTCGCGTTCGGCGGTCTTCGTGCCGACTTCCTGATCCTTGACGGCCTCGGCGACCTGGATCGCGCGCTCGCGATCGGCCTTGGCCACGCCGATGGCCCCGTTCTTGACCTGCTCGGCGACATCGACTTGCGCCTTCTGGATCGCTTCGCTCGCGGCTTTGCGGCCGAGCGCTTCGATGTAGCCCGACTCGTCGGTGAGGTCGGTGATGTTGACGTTGATCAGCACCAGGCCGATCTTCTCGAGTTCGGGCTCGAGGTTGTGCTGGATGTTTTTCAGGAAGCCGTCGCGGTCCTTGTTGATCGCGTCGATCGGCATCGAGGCGATCACCTGGCGCAACTGCCCGAAGATGATGTCCATCGCCTGATTCTTGATCATCTCGGTGTTGAGGCCGAGCAGACGAATCGCGGCGTTCTGCATCACGGCCGGCTGCGTGCCGATCGCCACCGTGAAGTAGGACGGGACGTTGACGCGGATGTTCTCCGAGGAAAGCGCGCCTTTCAGCGGCACTTCGATCTGGATCGGATCGAGGCTGAGGAAGTCGTACTCCTGCACCAGCGGCCAGACGAAAGCTCCACCGCCGTGCAGGCACTTCGAGGACTGTCCGCCGCCGACCTTGCCGTAGATCACGAGCACGCGGTTCGACGGGCAGCGCTTGTAACGGCGCACGAGCACGAGCACGAGGCTGAGCACGAAGAGCAGCGCCACGAGCGCGGCCACGACGAGCCAGAAGTCGCGGGGCGGAGCCTGGAGCAGAAGCATGGGGAAGCTAGTCATGGGAAAATTTCAGTCCGTACGGGGTCTTTCACTCACAGCGCGTCGACGACCAGCGTGTCTTCCGCATGGACGGCGCTGACTTTGCACAACGCACCGGTCTTCAACTCGGGCCCGGGCGTGATCGCGCGATATTGCATCGTGCGGCCTTGGATGCCGACCGTGACGGCGCCCTGTCCCGACTTCTTCTCGGGGATCGTCAGGTACACGCGCGCCTCGCTGCCGACAGTGTTCTTCACATCGACCGTGCCCGACGAGCGCAACTTGCTGAACTGCATCAGGACCACGCGGGTCAAAAGGAACGCGAACATCCCGGTCGCGAAGGCGACTCCGAGGGATGCCGCGCCGCCCATGTCGCTGGTGCTCGCGATCATGCCGCCCAGACCGAAGAAGGTCATGAAGGCGACGATTGCACGAAACGAAAGCCAGCTTCCGACACCGCCGTCGTGGTCCGCGCCGACTTCGTGGCCGATGTCCTGCCCCGCGTCGTGCTCGGCCCCGAACAGGCTCATCACGACCTGGATCAGCATCACGATGCCGCCGAGGATCGCGGCTCCCATGTAGATGAACTCGACCATCGAACCATCCAGCAGCGATGGCAGGGGGCTTGGCGCGGTGATGTACGCGAATCCAAAGGGCAAGTGGGACGTGCTCATGCGAGGAGTGCTCCGTGCTCGGGCGTGCCCGCGTCCGCCGGGAGGCTTGGGGCGCGCGGCATACGCGGGATTCCGATTCCAATTCAACCGTAGCGAGCCGCGAGGGTACGCAACCGGGCGGCTTGGGGCCAGCCTTGCGCTCCGCGGTTGTGGCCGATGCCGCGTGCGCTACCATCCTCGCCTTCATTCCATAGGAGAACGACACATGGATGCACCCTCGACTTCACTGCAGCTACTCACCGGCCGGACCGGGATCGTGTTCGGCGTGGCGAACAAGCGCTCGCTGGCCTGGGCCTGCACGAAATCGCTGTCCCAGGCCGGGATGCGCCTGGCGCTGACCTACGCCAGCGAACGCATGGAACGCGCGGTACGCGAACTCGCCGCCGACCTGCCGGGCGCGGTCGTGCTGCCCTGCGACGTGACCAAATCCGAGGAAGTCGAGGCGGTCTTCGCCTCCCTGAAGACGGAGTTCGGCTTCCTGGACACGGTCGTGCACGCGATCGCCTACGCCAAGCGCGAAGAGCTCGAAGGCGATTTCTATCACACCTCGAAAGCCGGCTACATGATCGCGCACGAGGTCAGCGCGTACTCGCTGACCGAGATCGCGCGCTGCGCCTTGCCGTTGATGGAAGGCCGTCAAGGATCGATCGTCACCTTGACCTACATCGGCGGCGAGCGCGTGGTCAAGAACTACAACGTGATGGGCATCGCCCAGGCGGCGCTCGAAGCGAGCGTGCGCTATCTCGCCCACGATCTGGGGCCGCGCGGCATTCGTGTCAACGCCATCAGCGCCGGTCCGGTGCGCACGCTCTCGGCCTCGGGCGTCTCGGGCTTCTCACTGGTGCTCGATCAGATCGCCAGCACCGCGCCGTTGCGGCGCAATATCACGGCCGAGGAAGTCGGCGACACTTGCCTTTTCCTGGCGAGCAGCCTCTCGCGCGGGATCACCGGCAGCACGATCTACGTCGACGCCGGCTACAACATCATGGGTGTCTAGGTGCCTGGCACCGTACTGGCGACGACTCTCGCCCCGCGCCCACTCCCCCCGAAACGCGTGAACTCCCGCGCCCCTACTTCTTGACCGGCCAGCGGATCTGCAGCGTGTCCAAAGCCGCGTCGACATCCGCCGCAACCTCGCCCCACTTGGCCGCCCGCACGGTCGTCGTCAGCACGACCTGGTATTTCCCGCGAGTCCACATCACCGCGATGAAGCGCACCGCCTCAGTCCCATTGCGCGGCGTCCCGTTGTAGTCGAAGCGCAGCACCTTGCGACCCATCACGTAGATCTCGCGCCGGTCCTCGAGGTGCAGATCGGGATTGACCGCCAGCTCGTCGATGTTTTCTTGCAACAACTCCTCGAGCGAAAAACCGAACAGGTTCGGCATCAGCACGAGGTTCATGTTGCCGTCGAGCGGGTCGGCTTCGTTGCGCAGCAGGCGCTCGTCGCCCTGGATCCGGCCGATGCTCCAGTTCTTGGGGATCACCAAGCGCGCGTCGACGCTCGGCAGGTCCCAAAGCTGCCCCTCGAGCGGCGGAAGCGGCGGCGCTTCGGCGGCCTTTGACGCGGCCGGATCGACACGCGCGGCTTCTACGCGCGGAGTGTTCGTCGCGGGGCTCTGCGGCACGCCGGTCAGGAACACGACACCGGCGACGGACAGTACGACCAACACAACCGCGACGTGAGAGGCCTTCATGGCTTGGCCTGGTCGGCACGATCGGCGCCGGGCTTGAGCCCAGCTCAGGCCTGCGGCCCACGATTGCGACCTACTTGACCTTCGTGGCTGAGCGAATGCGCGTGAGCAAGCCGGTCGCCCCCGAACCCAGCAATGCCGAGACGACCACGACCAGCCCGATCGGCATTTCCAGCTTGATCCCGAACAGCCAGATGCGCGCGGGCCCCAGATTGAAGACCACGAACAGGACGATCAGCGTGACCATGGCCCAGCCTACGATTTGACGTGAATTCATGGGGGCATTTTGCCGTTGCGGGGCATCAGAACGCCATGCCCACCGTGAAGTGCAGAACGTAGCTGCTCTCAGCCTGGCGAGGATCGGGGTTGATGCCGTAATCGAGACGGATCGGGCCGATCGGCAACACGTAGCGCAGGCCCATTCCATAGCCCGCGCGGAAGCCCGTGCCGTCGAAAAAGTTGGCCGCCTGGAGCTGAACGTTGCCTGCGTCGAGGAACAGCGCGCCCTCGAGGTTGCCGACAAGTCTCTGACGCAGCTCAGCCGAGAACACTTGAAAAGTCTCTCCGCCGACCGGGTTGCCTTGACCGTCGGCCGGCCCAAGCTGGTCTTCGCGGAAGGAACGCACCGTGTTCTCGCCACCATTGAAGAAGCGCTCTTGCAGCGGAATGTCGCTGGTGGAGTGCATCGGTGCGATCACTCCCGCGCGCCAGGAAAGCGCCAGTACGCCGTCACTCCACGGCTCGTAGTAATCAGAGTACGCGAGGCGCAGCCGCAGGAAGTCGAGTTCGGAGCCGATGGCTGCATCGGCGAATTCAAAGGTCGCCTTCGAGATCGAACCGTCCGTCGGCACGAACACCGAATCGCGCGTGTCGTACACAGGCGTGAACGCGATCGAACTGATCTGCACCTTGTCGGTCAGGTCCGGCAGGCTGGGTCCTGTCACGTCGATGTTCGAGGCCGACGAATAGCGATACTGATAGCCCAGATTCGCCGACAGCTTGCGATTCAGTCGTCGCGAAAGAATCCAGCCCAAGCCCGTATCGTTCGAGGTGAACGAAGGTTCTTCGCGCCGACTCGAGAACACGGAGGTCGTGGCGCGGAAGTCGCTGCCCAGGAAGCGTGGCGTGACCAGACTGATGTGGCCGCTCTGCGCGAGTTCGGAAATCGTGCCGTCGACTTCCACCGAGCGGCCGGTGCCGAAAAGGTTCTTGTAGCGCCAGCCGGCGCCCAGGCGCAGCTGCTCGTAGGAGCCGTAGCCCGGTTCTACGTAAAAGTCGCTCGCACTGTCCTCGGTGAGTTCGACGACCAACGCGCGCTCCGCCTCCGTGCCAGGCGCCAGTCCGACTTGCACGGAGGAGAAAATCGCGCTCTGGTAGAGCGTGCGAAAACTCTCGCGCACCTTGTCCGAGCTGTACACATCGCCCGGCTCGAGCTTGAGCATGCCGAGCACGGTCCTGCGCAGCGTGCGCTTCGTGCCGCGGATCTCGATCGCGCTGATGGTCACGCGCGGGCCGGCCTCGATCGTGAAGGTCGTCGTCGTCTCGCCTTTTTCGCCGCGCTCGGTCGGCCCGGCAATCGCCTTTGCGTCCGGATAGCCGAGCGAGGCGAGCACTTCCTCCAATCTTGCGCGCACGGCGCCGGCGAGCAGCGAAGAATAGGCCATTCTCTGGAACGCGGCGGCGGCGCGCTCCAGCGCGGAAAGACAATCTTCGGGAGCGCCTTCGATGACAACCTTGGTCAGTTGGGAACGCAATCCTTCGGAAACGACGATCGCCACGTTCGCGTAGCGGCGCTCGTCGTCGAAGCTGTAGACCGGCGGCGCGACGCGGGCTTCCAGGTAGCCGTTGCGATAGTAGTAATCCTCCAGGTCGCTCGCCGCGCTCGCCAGCTCTGATTCGACCCACCACGGAGGCTCGTGACGCCGCTGTTTCGAGTCTGCGCGCGCTTCGTCGAACGAAGTGAAGCCGCGCGGAAGCCTGGGGAAGAAACTCTCCAGGATCTCGCGCTTGAGCGCCGTGGCGCCGTCGAACCGCATCGAATCCAAGGCGACGCGCGGCCCCTCCTCGACGCGAAAGACCGCGCGGTTCGTGCCTTCGTCGGCCTTGACGATCTCGTACTCGACTTTCGCGAAGGCAAAACCCTCGCCCGCATAGAAACGCTCGATCGCGAACGCTCCGTCGTCGACCGCCGAGCGCGCCCATTCCGTCCGCGCGACATCCCCGACTTCGGCGGCCACGATTTCGCGCAACTTGCCTGCCTGGAACGACTGCGCGCCTTCGAAGGTCATCGGCGGCAGCTGTGCCGGCTGCGTGCCGAGCGACCCGCACGCGCCGACGGCGAAGGCGAGCAGCACGAGCATGAGTTGCGCGGCGAATCTGTTCACTGGAAGCGGAACAGGAGCTTCACCCCGAAGTTGATTTTCTCGAAAACGTCTTTCTCGGCGCGCAGATAGAAGATCCGCGGCTTGCCCCTGGGATTGGGCGTGAGCCGAAAGACGAACTCGCTCGACTCGATGCCTGCCTGGCTGACCTCGGCGCCCTGGAAATATTCCATCCGCTCCGTGATCGGATCCTCGCTGCCCTCTTCGAGGGCGTCGATGCCCAGCCAGCGCGACAGGATGTCCTGGCCCAGGAAGACGGCGACGGTCTGCATGGCGGCTGTGCTGCCCTGAGCACTCAGTGCGCTCTCGGGCAACTGACCGGTGAGCACGAGGATCGCGAGTTCTTCGCGCGACAGCGGCGGGGTAGAACTGAACAGGAGTTCAGGATCTTCCGATGTGCCGCCGACTTGCGCCGTGATGTCGAAGCCGCGCACGCGCGTGGTCGCGGTAATGTCGAGGTCGGGCACCAGGCTGCTCTCGCCGCGAAAGGTCAGCACGCCGGAAGTGACTTCGAGCGTCGACGCCGGAAGTTTCAGACGCGATGCTCCGATCATCAGGGTTCCGCCCAATCGCGGGGCGGCGCCGCTGCCGCGCAACTCCAGGCGCGGCTCGACCGTGCCGCGCGCAATGTTCGTTTCGACGCGGATCGGCTTCTTGGCACGCACCTGAACGTCGAATTGGAGATCGGCCCACGGAGCTTTTCGAAGAAAGGGCAGCTCCACTTTGCTGGTGCGTTTCGTGCTGCGTTTGCCGGGCAGGGACACGAGCTCGAAGTTCTTGGAGAAACGGCCATCGACCACGGTCACTTCCCCGGACAACTTCAGCGCGCCCAAGGCGCCCTCGAGTTTCAGGTCCGCATCGGCGCGCAAGCGAAATCCCTGCTCGCGCGC
>JANMRV010000183.1:0-10892 GCA_031388685.1 Planctomycetota bacterium | reverse complement strand
CTGTCGCGCTGGAGACAAGCTCGCGGCCGCGGCGTTCGCTACCTGCAGGTGCTGGAAGGACTCAAGGATGCGCACCAGCGTCGGCAGGTCACGCATGGCTGGAAGGACTGGCGTCAGGAGGTCACTTGGATGAGCCTCTATTTCAGCGTCGGCGTCTGGCTGAGCCTCGGACTGGTCTTCGTCTGAGCGGACGGCGCGCGTCGGGCAGCGGCTAGGGTCGCCAGGCATACAGTGGCGAACGCCGGAGCGGATCCGCCGCGTGGCGCCATGCCACATCTTGATCCAATCAACACACTGTCCAAAGAATTGAATCCCTAAGGTCGGAGTGTGTGGTGCCGACAGCGAGGTCCTATTTGGGGCCAGAATTGATGCTGGCGAGGCGCGACGAATCCGGTTCGTCAAGCGCCGTGGATCCGTCGCCGTCGGGCTTGGGCTCGACGCTCGCGCGGGTCTGCATGCAGGAGGACATCAACTTCCTGATCACGAATCGGCTTCCGCGCCGCTGGGCCACGCTGTTCATGGGTTGGTACAGCCGGCTGGAAATCGGCTGGATTCGGGATGTTTCGATCGCGACCTGGCGGGTGTTCGCGACGGACCTCGAACTTTCGGAATCGCGCACGCGCGACTTCAAAAGCCTGAACGATTGTTTCACTCGCCAACTCAAAGCCAATGCGCGGCCGATCGATGCTCGCGCCGAAGTCGTCGTCAGTCCCTGCGACGCGATTGTCGGCGAGTTCGGGGACATTCAAGACAACCAGTTGATCCAAGCCAAGGGCTTCCCCTACAGGCTCGAGGAACTGCTCGGCAGCCCCGAACTCGTCGCGCGACAGCGCGGCGGGAAGTTCGTCACTCTGCGGCTGAAGTCGAGCATGTACCACCGCTTCCACGCTCCCTGCGCGGCCTCGATCCGTGAAGTGCTCTACATCTCGGGGGACACGTGGAATGTGAACCCGATCGCGCTGAAACGAGTCGAGAAGCTCTTCTGCCGCAACGAACGCGCCGTGCTCGACCTGCGGCTCCACGACAGGAGCCAGGCGCTCACCTTGGTTCCTGTCGCGGCGATCCTGGTCGCGAGCATCCGATTGAATTTCCTCCAGCAGACGCTCGACTTGCGCTATCGCGGGCCGAATCGGATTCCCTGCGATGCGAGGCCCGCGAAGGGTGACGAGCTGGGCTACTTCCAGCACGGCTCGACGATCATCGTGCTCGCCAACGGCGGATTCGAATTCTGCGAGAACATCGCCAGCGGGAAACGGATTCGCATGGGCGAGCCGCTGCTGCGCGGACTGAAACGCAAAGCGCGGCGCTCGCCGCGCGCTGCAAAACCTGATCCCGTCACCCTCTTTCCACCCAGCCAAGTTCCATGAGCCAACCCGTGCAGACCGGATCGCGCCCGACCTTCCTGGAGGAATTGCGCGAGCAACGCTTCGACGACCACCGCTTCTACCACCAGAGTCGGATCAACCAGTCGCTGCACTTCGTCAGCGCACTTTGTTTCCTCGGCGCCTACGTCTACCTGTTCATCGATCCGGTGGTCAGCGTGTTCCTCGGCTGGATCTGCGCCATGGGCACGCGCCAGTCTGGACACTTCTTCTTCGAACCCAGGGGTTACGACAAAGTCAACCAGACGACGCACGAGCACAAGGAGGCGATCAAGGTCGGCTACAACCTGCAGCGCAAGGTAGTCCTGATCGCCGTTTGGGCGCTTTCGCCGCTTTTCGTGTGGGCCGAGCCGACGCTGTTCGGGCTGCTGGAAGCAAAGCCCGGAATTTACGGATTCCTGCACAATGTCAGCCTGGTGTGGATCGGGATCGGCGCGCTGGCCTTGCTGGGCCGCACGCTCTATCTGTGCCTCACGCGCAACGTGCAATCAGGCCTGGTGTGGTGCAGCAAGATCCTGAGCGACCCCTTCCACGACGCGCTGATCTACCACCGTTCGCCGCTCGCCCTGCTCAAGGGTGAACTGTTTGACCCGATGCACGACGTCGCAGCGCGACAGTGATCAGCTCGCGCAGCACGCGACGCTTGAAGTGCTTGTTGCTCGCGGCCAGCGGGCACCACCACCAGCCCTCGGCGTGCATGGCCGTCGCGGCGTTCACGAACTTGTCGGCGACGGCCTGGTAGTCCTGTTCCGAATAGTCGTGGCTGAAGATGAACCGCCCTGAGCCGATCCAGCTCAGCGAGAGCCCCTCGGCGCGCAGGTAGTACTGGAACATCCAGTTGTAGCGGCTCGGCGTGTTGTACAGGGTCGTCCAGATCGCGGTCATGTTCGCGACTTGCACGGGCAGACGCGCTTCCTCGAGCCGCGCGTTGAGTTCGCCTGCGCGGCGATCCCACACCGCGTCGAGGTTTTCGTAGCTCGCGCGCAACGCCGGACGCTCGATCTCGCGCAGGAACTCGTTCATCGTCGCCATCACGAGCGGATGAGAATTGAACGTGCCGCGCGCGAAACAAATGTCGGTCGGCCGATCGTCGCGGAATCTTCGCACCAGATCGCGACGGCCGCAGACGACGCCGATCGGCAGTCCCCCGCCGACCGTCTTGCCGTAGGTCACGATGTCGGCCCGCACGCCGAAGTACTCCTGCGCACCGCCGTAGGCCAGGCGAAAGCCGAGGAACACTTCGTCGAAAATCAAGGGGATCGCGTGCTCGGTGCAGACTTCTCGCAGCCTGCGAAGCCACGCCGAATATGCTTGCTTGTCGAAGCTCGCCTTGCGGTCGCTCGCGATGAGCATGGAATCGCTGGGCGAGTTGGCATTGGGATGCATCGCCTGGATCGGGTTGACCAGCACACAGGCGATGTCCCTGCGCGTTCGCAGCACGCGAAGCGAGTCCTCGTCCATGTCCTTGAGCGTGTAGACCTCGTGCGCTGGCCTGGGATTTCCGACGCCTGCCTGTACTCCGTCCCACCAGCCGTGATACGCGCCGCAGAAGCGCACGACGTGAGAACGACCGGTGTGAAAACGCGCCAGCCGCACGGCCTGCATCACCGCTTCGGTGCCTGACATGTGGAAGGACACCTCGTCCAAGCCCGAGATGGCCTTCAGACGGCGAGCGTTGTCGGCGATCAGCGGGTGGTACTGCCCGAGTACCGGCCCGAGGTCTTTTACGCGCTCGAGCCCGCGCTCGATGCAGCCCTTGTAGAAGTCGTAGCCGAACACGTTCAGCCCATAGGAACCGCTCAGGTCGTAGGACCAATTCCCATCCATGTCGCGCACCTTCGCGCCGGACGATTCCTCCAGGACGTTTCCGACCTTCAGGCGCCTTGCTACGTAGTTACGGAACTGGAACGGCACACGATACGAGTTCGTGAACGCGACATCGGAAAGGTCGCACTCGAGCTGGGCGCCGAGTTCGAGCGTCTTCGGCGCGCGCTCTCGCAAGCTCGCGCCGAGGCGATCGAATCCCAGCTGCCGACGCGTGCCGACCGACGCAGGTGCGCCATCCGCGCGAAAGAACTCGCTTCCCTCGTATTCGTAGAAGGGCACCAGCTTGGCGGTCAAGCGCGCGAGTCGCGCATGACCGCGCAACGACGGATGCGTGGCCATCGACAGGAGCAGACGGTGATAGCCCAGTCGACCCAGGTAGAACGCAAATGGCGCGATCATTCCGACCAGCAGTGCGGTATTCATGCGCCGGCTGCGATGACTTCGCGGGAACGGTCGATCTCGATTCGGGTCGAGATGAGTTCTGGGAAGGCGGACAGGGAGCGGACAGGCTCGGCCAGCTCGGTCTGCTTGACTTGTTTCGCGCGACGGCGATAGCTCTGCGAGTCGAGGATCGCGGTGAAGGGGTCGTCGACGCGGTTGGCTTCGGCAAAGCGGCGCGCTTCGAGGCCCATGCGCCGGCGCGTCGAGTCGTGCATCAGTTTCGTCATCGCTTCGATCAGCCGATTGATGTCGCGGCCGGGCACCTTGAAGCCGGTGAGCCCGTCGATCATCAGTTCCTGCGGACCGCCCATGTCGGAGACGACCACCGGCAAGCCGCTGGCCTGCGCCTCGAGCGGCGCATTGCCCCACGTGTCGGTCGTGCTCGGGAAAAGTTTCGCGTCGGCGCTGGCGAATGCGCGCGAAAGTTCGTCGCCCTCCAGGATTCCAGTGAACGTCACCGGCAAGCCGCTCAGACGCGCTTCGAGCTCGGCGCGATACGGTCCGTCGCCGACGATGATCAGGTGCGCGCTCGAATGACTCTCACGCAGCTTGCGGTAGGCGTCGGCAAGCACGGCGAGGTTCTTCTCGATGCTGACCCGGCCGACGTAAATGAACTTGACCAGTTCGACTTCACGTTCGAGGCCGTAGTCCTTCCAGAACGCCGCGCGACGATGGCGCGGGTGGAAGCGCTCGAGGTCGACCCAGCGATCGAGGATCAAGAGACTGCGATTGCGCAGACCGCGTTCGTGCAAGAGGCGCGCGATGAACTTCGAGGGAACGACGACTTCGTCGACCGAGTGATAGAAGAGGATCATGTACTTCCAGGTCAGCGCTTCGAGACTGATGTCGCGAGTGAAGTTCTCGACGTACTCGGGGAAACAGGTGTGGTACGTCGATGCGGTCTCGATCTGCAGCGTCTTGGCGGCGAGCAGCCCGGCGATGCCGATCGTGCCCGGTGTGCTGATCTGCACTTTCGTGAAGCCTTGTTCCTGGAAGTACCTGAGCAGCTCCAGAAACGGCGGGACACGCAGCTTGAGTTCGTCGTACTTGGGGAAATCGAGCTCGACCGCCGATTCGAAGATGCGCAGTTGACCGCATTCGACCAGCTCGCGGAATTCCGGGCGCGAGCACAGCCGCTCGCGCTGCTCGCGACCGAGGCATGTGACCACGGTGAAATCGATGTTGCGCCGCCGCGCCTCGGCGATCATCTTGCGGATGCTGCGCGAGACGCCGTTGACCTCGACCAGTGTGTCGGTCACGAGCACGAGCTTCTCGCGCTCGCCGATCGCGAATGCCCGCCGCACGTCGCGCACGATCTGGCGATCCGAACTCTGGTGCAGGAACGAGAGCAGATAGGGCAGCGAGACCAGCAGGTTCGACGACACCATCGCGACGACTTCCTTGATCGCGCAGACCAGGTTGTTCGAGCCCGCTTCGGCGATGCGCTTCACGTAGCAGGACAGCAGGCGATTCACGAGCGTGCTGACGACTAAGAAAATGCGTTCGTCGGTGCGCGTCAGGGCGGCCAGCGAGCGGCGGAACCCGGCGTCCGAAATCAGCGCGCCGACTTCGCGCGACAGCGTCTTCTCGAACGGCTCGGCCGCCCGGGACTTTCGCGCGAAGCGCTTCGAGACCCGATTGCGCGCCAGCGATTGTCCCTTGAATGCAAGCCGCTCGCGCCAGCTCAGCGAGGCGGGGTCGAAGACCAACGTCAACAGCGATTGCACCGGCCCACCGACTTTGATCGCTCGACCACCGGGCACCAGGGCGCGTTTCTTCTGTCCGTCGTGCAGCAACTTCAGCATCGCGTGCGCCAGCGTGACCGGGCCGCCGTGGGCACCGCCGGGAAGGGTCTGGCGGCGGCGAATCGCTTCGATCAGGTCGTTGGGAGTGGGTTTTGCTCCCTCGGCGAACTGAAATTCGGTCCAGGTCTGTCCGGGGTTGATGCCTGAGTGATCGTCCGAGCCGGCGACGACCGACTTGCGCCAGGGAGTCGGCCCCTTGGGCGCGATCCCATGCTTGTTGGCCAGTCGTTCGATCGCCTCGCGATTCAGCGAGCCGATCAATTGCTCCGTGAACTCGTTGAGCGCGCGCGTGCGCGTCCCGTTGCGCACTTCGAGGCAATTGCACAGGAGCAGGCACTTCTCGATGTGTTCCAGGCTGAGCGCGCCCTCGCGACCGTAGGGGCGATTCTGCGTGCTCATCAAAGGATGGGTCATGAAATATGCGAGCTTGTTCCGCGACGGCGTGCTCGATTCGCGAGCGATCTGCTCGTCGACGAAGGCGATCATCTCGTAGACGTTCGGCCGCAGACGATTCGCTTCGGCGAATTGTGCTTCGGTCATGTTGGCGATCGTGACGTGAATGTTGCAGCCATCCTCGGGAAAGGACGTCGTCATCTCGGCACTGATGAACACGTCAGGCAATCCGGCATCCAGCATGGCCCGCACGCCGTCGATCGAATTGTGATCGGTGAGCGTCACCAGGTTCATGCCCTGACGCTTGAGCTCGTGATAGGTCGCGATTGGGTCCGAATAGGACTCCGGAATGGCAAATGAGTTCGCCGCGTAGTAGTCGGTGACGTTGGAAGCGTAGGAGTGGAGGTGAAAGTCGATCCGCCCGGTACTGGGTCGTTTCATGAAATCAGCGTCCCTCGAGTGGGCACTGTCGACGACTGCGCGAACACAATTGTGCTTGCGTCAGTCGGACGACGCCGTGCATCGTCCACATCGTCGTGTTCAAGGCGTTGAACGCCCACGGAGTCCACCTTCGTCTGTGAACATGTGTTTTCCTGACGATGGCAACATCAAGAGTTCGTGCAATCCTCGGACAGATGCCCGGATTGCCCTTGGCTTCATACGGGGCCGACGCCGCCTTGTCACAGCGCCTGCCGGCGTCCGTCTCGCGGCTTGCACGCCCCGATCGCCTGCCGGTCATCTCGCTGACGCACGGCTGCTTTTGTACATGGGTCGAGCGCGAAATCTCTCTGCGAGGCGCCGGCGACGGAGATCACGGCTTCGCCCTGGAGCCGCTTGCCGCGGTCGAGCAAAGGAATAGCTGCGAGTGCAGCCTGGCCTCGCACGCTCAGCTCGTGGCTAAAGTGGAACTGCGTGACGTGAGAGAGGATCGGCATCCGTCCGGCGGGTGCTCGCTCCAGCTCAGTGAAGTGGTTTCCGCCTCAGCTCACTGGCGCAACTAGAGGCGCACGGTGTTGCCTCACTCCCTGCCGCAGATGAGCTTCCGAAATCCATGGCCTTCGCCTGTCCAGGTCCGACCTCCAAGCATCGATGCCGCGAATTGCCAGGGATCTTGTGGGGTAACCCGTGCTGGTTCGATTCCAGTCGAGGGCACCACCTGCACTTACGGCGATTCGCGGGTTGCGGTGGATGGGCGTCTTACCGTTTTGCTGGGCGTCGGTGGACCGGCGAACGCGGACCTGAGCCTGATCTTGGACTCGTGGGTTGCGCTGCCAGCGGCAACTTGGCGGACCCTCGCGATGACGTGCGAACTGGACGGCGCTGAGGGCGGCCGAGCGTTCATAAGCTGCCCCATCGCGGCGACCCACGGCCATGCCCGAGCGCCAAGGGCTGCGTCCACAATTCCGCAGATTGCCTGACGCCTACGGGGACGGCGGTTTCTCCCGATCACCCCTTGATCGTCAACGAGCGGCTCGGCCACTCGAAATGGGACTGCGCAGACTTGCTTGCTCTGATACGCCGTTCGCCTGCGCTCCCGGAGGAACTGAAACTTGCGATTCTGCGTGTTGCCGGAATCGACGATGAGAATCTGCAGTTTGACCACGTTGCCCCGGCGCGAGATCGGCGATGTGCGCGACGCAAACTGCGCAGCAGCGCACGGCTCTGACACAGAGCGCCGCGCCCACTCGCGCCGGTTGCATTGCCACGCGAGCCAAAGCCTGCCGCTCGAGCGCTGTCGGACGACACTTCGCGGCACGCCGAGAACGCCTCGACCGGCGAAAACAGCTGCTTCGCGGCCCCCATCCCCCTCCGCGGTGCTACCGTGACGGCATGATCAGGGGCTTGGAAGTCCTATCCGTCGCCGAGCGAGAGTTCCAGTCCGAGCCTGCGCGCGAAGAGACCGTTGATCACGCCATTGACCAGCGCGGTGCCGTACAAGAGCAGCGGAAGTTTGATCGCGCAGTAGAGCGCCAGTTCCCCCGCGTTCCACGCACCGATCGACGCGCCGTAGAAAGCTCCGGCCGCCGCGATCAGTAGGATCGCCTCGGCGATGCCGCGCGCGTCGCGCGGAGAGATCCAGTCCTGAGCCGCGCCAGGCGCGCCGCGACACCGTTCATGGATTCGATGCGGAAACGAGGCGATGGAGAGCATTTCAAACAACTTTGTACTACAAAGTACATGCCGATTCGCAGCTGCGCAAGTGGGAAGGAACCTTCTTCTCGTTGCCGCGGCCTTCAGTACGGCCACCACGAGCGACACGGCATCGAGAGCCTCGAGTTCCGACGTCCTCGTCGGTTGGCGCCCGCAAGTTCAGTTCCAGAATGCGGAGGGGGCGGTCCCTTTTCAGCATTCCTCAAGATCCCCTCTCTGCTTGCTGCAAGCGGCCTCGCCCCACGGAATCCGGCGAGAACGACCGCTTCGTCCCCCTCATCCTCCTCCGGATTGCTACCGCTGCGGCATGTTCAGCGGCTTGGAAATCCTTCCGACCTGCCGCCTCACGCACACCTCGTCTTCGACCCCCGGCGATGGATCTTTCCATTACGCCGAGAGCCCAGGGAGGCCTCCGGGCCCCCGTTGACCTGTCCTTCCGAAAAATACGGATTTATGCCAATCAGTCCTTCATATAAGGACACCTATCGACAATACTGGGCCTCCTATGCCCCTGCACCCGGTCTTGCTCGAGAAGCTCAACGCGGCTCTCTCCCCCACCCCTTCGCAGCGCCTGACTCGTCGGGATGCCCGACTCCCGGCCGTTCCCGGCAAGGTTCACGCGGTAATCGGCATGCGCAGGGCGGGCAAGACCACGTTCCTGCGCCAGCTCCAGGCCGAGCGCAGGCAGTTTGTCCCTCCGCGGCGCACGATATTCGTGAGTTTCGACGACGACCGCCTCGCCGGCATTGGGTCTGATCAGCTTTCGCTTCTGCTCGAGGAGTACTACCGCCGCCACCCAGAGCTGCGCGGTCGCGAGACGGTGCACTGGTTCTTCGATGAGATCCAACTCGTCGATGGCTGGGAGCGATTCGTGCGCCGAATGCTGGACACGGAGCAGGTCGAAATCGTTGTCTCCGGCTCTTCGGCTCGGATGTTGAGCCGCGAGGTGCACACTTCGTTGCGCGGGCGCGGAATGGAAACCGTGATTCGTCCGTTCAGCTTCCGAGAGTTCTTGCGCCATCGAGGCGAAGAGCCGGAGGAGGAAAGCCGTCGCTGGACCAGCGCGCGCCGCTCGCTCGTCGAGAAGCGCTTCCACGAGTTCCTCGCGCAGGGTGGCTTCCCCGAAGCACAGGATCTCGCGCCGGCACTTCGCGTCGAGCTGCTGCAGGGATACGTGGACACCGTGCTCTTCCGCGACGTGGTCGAGCGCTACGGCGTCTCGCAAGTGGCGGCGTTGCGATGGCTGACTCGCCACTGTCTACGCAATCCGGCCGGGGCCTTTAGCGCGCACCGCCTCTACCTTGACCTGAAAGCACAGGGCCACGCGGTCGCCAAGGACGCGGTGCATGCGCTGCTCGGCCACCTTCTGGATGCGTTCCTGATCAGCACAGTTCCGCTCGCCACGGATTCCGAGCGACGTCGCAACTCCAACCCACGCAAGGTCTACCCGGTGGATCCCGGATTGATTGGCGTTTTCGCCATGAGCGGTCATGCCGGCGTCGGCCATGCCCTGGAGACGGTCGTGCTGAACGAGCTGGAGCGACGCAAGGCGCAAGTCGGCTATGTGAAGACCGCGGACGGATTCGAGGTGGACTTCTCTGCGCGCCCACCTGGCGGCGAGGCGGAGCTCATCCATGTGTGCGCGGATCCTTCGAGCGCCGAGACGAAGGACCGGGAGCTGCGCGCTCTCGATCGAGCCGCCGAGGAGTACCGGTCTGCTGTGCGACGCCTGCTCGTGCTCAGCCATGACCAGGTTGCCGCGGTCACGGCGCCCGACGTGATAGTCGAGCCTGCCTACGAGTGGATGCTGGCGACGCCGGGTTGATGGATAGGACCCGGACGATGATCTACACTCACGTCCTCAATCGCGATCCCGTGGAGTGCAGTCTTCCGCAGATCGCCTTCTAGGATGATGACGATGCGCGGCCAAGTTCTTCTCTGCTCCGATCCGACATCAGCACCCTGCGCTGGTGGCGACGATAGACGCCAGCCTTCCTCCGGTATTAGGCAGGCCGGTCTAACGCCGAGCATAGTCGCGCGTGCTTCGCGGCGTTTCTCCTCGCCTCGCGGCCCCGTGCGTCGATCGCCCGCGCAATTCAGGACTTATTTGAGCAGACCGCCCCGCGGCGTTCGCGGTACTAGTGCGGGTCGGTCCAATGCACGTTGGGCAGGCTGACCGTGGCTGCGAATCGCATATCAGTGATCGATGCGGCGTCGCGTCTTGGCAGGCAGAAGCAGCACATATTCAAGGTGCTCAAGCGCCTCGGCATCGAGCCACACATGGCTACCAGTTCGGGCTCACATGGACAACGCGTGGCTTACCTGTCCGAGGACCAGTTTCGTTCGCTCGAGGCGGAGATCGGATCCGCCAATGGGGCGCCTGGTGATCTCGGCGTCCAGGTGACGGTGCGCGGCGTCTTCTACCTGATCCAGCTTGAGCCAGATCATGACCCTGGGCGATTCAAACTCGGGTTCGCCAGCAATCTCGACGAGCGTGTCAGGGCCCATCGGACAGCAGCTCCGCTGTGTCAAGTGGTGAAGACTTGGCCGTGCAGGCAGCTCTGGGAGAAGACTGCGATAGACAGTGTTGCGAGAGGTTGCGAGCGCTTGCACACCGAGGTGTTTCGCGCTGCTGGACTCGATGAGATGGTGAGTCGCGCAGAGGCCTTCTTCGCCTTGATGCCCGAGGTTGGGTAGCATGCTGCCCAACACGACCTTAGCGCCGACGAGCGCCGCAGGGGCGCTCGCGGCACAAGGTCAATGACGGTAGGCGCAGGGCTTTTCGCTGCACGCACAGGTGCTCGTGCCAAAAGGTCAGCGCGAACGCCTCGAGCATCTCTGCCGCTACGTCGCGCGTCCTGCCATCGCCACAGAGCGGCTTTCGCTCGCGCGC
>JANMRV010000152.1:0-4486 GCA_031388685.1 Planctomycetota bacterium | reverse complement strand
AGCTGACGGTGAACCCGCTGAATCAGCCCGGCCGCTACAAACTCGATGGACAGTGGCTGGACTTTGCGGCCTCGAACCTCGAGACGATCCATGTGCAGGGCGAGGCGGACGTTTTCGTCCAGTATCGCGAAACCTACTGGGGCCCCGTGGTCACCGGGATCGTCCAGGACATCTTTCCGGGCGAGGAATATGCCGTTCGGCGCGTGCCGTTCGACGACCCGTTCAAGGACACGTCGACCGCGCTGGTGAACATGTACCGGGCCGGCTCCGTCGACAGCTTTTTCGACACCCTCGAGGGCTGGACCTGGCCCAGTGTCAACCTGGTCTTCGCCGATGAGTCGGGACGCGTCGGCTATTCCGTGGCGGGCTCGCTGCCGGTGCGCAATCCCGCGCTCGAACTCGCCGGTGTGATCGCCCAGGACGGCAGCCTCACGAGTTCGGACTGGCTCGACCTGCTGCCCCACGTGCTGGTGCCGCACGTCGTCGATCCCGCGGCAGGTTTCGTGTTCTCGGCGAATCACCGGCCGGTCGGGTCCTGGTATCCGATTCCGATCCGCTTGGGATCCGGCGGCTCGGGCGACACGTTCCGCTCGCGGCGACTGCGCGAACTGCTGGCGGCGGCTTCGCAACAATTGATTTCTCCGCAGCAGATCTTTGAGATGCACCACGATGTGGTCAGCGTCGCAGGTCGCGACCTCTCCGAGATCGGCCTGTGGTTGAAGAACCACGGTGTCGTGCTCTCGCTCGACGCGAAGCGCGCGCTGCAGGAACTCGGCCCCTGGTACCAGGCTGGCGCGAGCGTGGACAATTCCGTGCGCGGCACGCTGGTCGTCTGGTTTCTGAACCTGAGCTTCCGACTGCAGGACGCCGGGCCGGAGTTGATCTCGATCTATGGCGGCGGGGAAACCGGCCTAAACCTTTTCCTGAAGCAGACGCTGGCGAAGATCCGCAACGTACCGGCGATCAACCTGCGTTCCTCGGAAATCGCCTACGTCGACCGCGTGCTCAGCGACGCGGTCCGCAAGGCCCAGCTCGTCGGCCCCACGACGATCTGGCAGAGTTGGTACCAGCAGAACGTGCAGACCATCCACGTCCCGAGGTGGACGAGCCTGGAAGGTTTCCCGTCCCTCGCGCCGGGACCCGGCGTCCTGATGGGCCCCTTCCGGGCGGCGGACAACCACACGCTGCTCTCGCCGCTGCGCCAGAGCTACACGCAATTCGTCGAATTGGGCAGCCGCAAGGCTCCGCTCTCGGTCGCGCCGCCGGGCGTCGCTGAACCGGTTTCCGTGCACGATCTCGATCAGGTGATCCTGTGGCAAAGCGAACAGCTGAAGTATTCGCCCCTGACGCAGGCCGAGTTGGAGCAACTCGGGCCGGTGCAATGGACCTTGCTCTGAATTTCCGCGGACAGCGCCGCTGACGACGCCTTCGGCTGGAGCACGGACGCCGCTGCGCCGCTGATCGCCGCGGATAGAATGCGCCGCCGATGGGTCGCTCTCCAAGCGCGGAACGCCGCAGGCTGCTCGCTTCGCTGGGCGCGGGGCTGCTCCTCGCCATTGGCGCGCTGACCTGGACCGCGTCGACGCCGCGGAATTCGCCCATGCCTTTCGGCAGGGAATGTGCGCTTTCCGGCACGACTCCGACACCAGGAGAGTCGCAGCCTGCGGTGCCTCTGACTCTGACGCTCGAAAGCGCACTGCCTGCCACCAGAGCAGAGCTGCCCGAGACCGACGGCCGCAAACCGCCGGTTGACGAGACTCTTGCGCACCCCTGGATCGAGATCCTCGTGCGCGCCGAGGAGGACGCCGCGCCGATGCCGGACTGCGAGGTGCTGTACATCGACGCCGGCGGCCCGGACGAATACGAACTCGCGGGGATCCTCAGCCGGCGCGGACTCGACATGGGAGAGATCCGCCGCGTCAGCAGTCACGCGCGGACCGACGAGAAAGGACGCGTGCACCTGCCTTACCGCGCGGAAAGGATCTACGCCATGGCGCTGTCGGAGACCCGCGCCGGCATGCGGTCGTTCGAAACCGCTGCCGCGGGCGACGAACGCGTGATCGAGTGCAGTCCGGTCCATTTCCTGCGCGCACAGGTTGTCGATGGTCAGGGGCGGCCGCAACGCGGTGTGCCCGTCTGCGTGACCCGCAGGAGCGCCGGACTCTCGAACATCGATGCGATCTCCACGACGCGCGGAGCGGACGCCATCGCCGAGTTTGGCCCGATCGAGGCCGACGAAACCGAGCTGCTGCTCCTGCGCCTCGCAGGAGCCTTCGACGGGGTTGCGCCCGTCGAAGTCGATCCAAAATCCTGGCCACAACAGCCGATCCGGCTAGTGCTGCCCGCCCACGGCTCTCTCGAAGTACGGATCGTCGGGGCGAACGGCAGAAATTTCGCGGGTGATGCCGAAGTCGAACTGGCCCCTTACGGTGGAACCGACCCCAGCGCGCCGGCGCCCACCGAACTCGTTGGCATCCGCAGTGGCGCAGCGCTCTTCCAACCTGTCGGCCTGGGACTCGAATTGGAAGCCAGAGTTTCCGTGCCGGGCCGCGACCTGCCCATCGTAGTTCGCGGCCCAGGCCCTCGTGTCGCCGGCGAGAAAGCCGTGCTCGAGGCCCGACTCGGCGACTCGAGCCTGACCCTCGTCGCGCGTCTTCTGGACAGCGAGCTGCGTCCGCTGCGTTTTCGTGAGATTCATTTCCTCGGTGCGGTCGTGAGCTCGGGGAGCGCACTGAAAATCTATCAGCAGGTGCTCAGCGACGGAGTGGGAAACGTGGCCCTCAACCTGGAGGCCATCGACAGTCAGCAGAGCCGCGCAACACTCTTGATCGTGCGCGAGGACGGACCGCATTCCCTCGGCACGCTGAACACCGTCGTCATCCGCCGCGGCAACAACGAACTAGGTCCGTTGCTCCTGGAGCCTGCGCGCCTGCTCGCCGCGGGCCGCGTGGTCGATGCACGGGGCGTGGCCATGCCGATGGGCGTGGACGTCGAACTCTTCATCCGCGATCCAAGGCGCGAGATCGGTTGGTCTGCGCCCGCAAAGACCGACGAAGAGGGGCGATTCGAATTGCGCGGTTGGTCGAGCGAGACGACCATCAGCCTGCTGACCGGCTCGCCCGGCCCGACCCAGACCGAGCCACTCGCGGTCGCCAAGGGTTCGACCGACCTCGTCATCGTCGGGCCGGCGTTGAAGGATTGAAGGCAGCCGTGAGCACCAACGCCGGCTACACGTATCACGACCGCGTGCGGCCCGAGTACGCAGGCTTGTGCGTGCTCGATTATCACGCCGCGCGTTTCGCGCATTCGACCAGCGAGAACTGGGTGCTGGCGCTGGCCGAGGGACGCGTGCGCGTCAACGGCCGCACGGCCGCGGCGTCGGACCTATTGTGCAGCGGCGATCAATTGGAGTATTTCCGCTCGCCCTGGAGCGAGCCCGCGGTGCCGCTCGATTTCAAGGTGCACTTCGAGGACGACGACGTGCTCGTGGTCGAGAAGCCCAGCGGACTGCAGGTGCTGCCCGCCGGTCCGTTTTTCGAAAGCACGCTGCTGCACCTCGTGCGCGCGAGCGATCCCTCGCGCAGGGAAAGTTCGCCGATCCACCGCCTCGGCCGCGGCACCTCGGGCCTGATCGTGATCGGCAAGAGTGCCTTGGCTCGCGCGGATCTCGCGCTGCAATTCCGCAATTTCGTGCCGCGCAAGACCTATCTGGCCCTGGTCGAAGGCGCAAAGCTGCCGGACAGTTGCATCGCGCGCCATCCGATCGGTCGTGTGCCGCATGGTCGCCTGATGATTCACGTGGCGCGCGAGCCGGGCCGCGCCTCGAAGACACGCGTGCGCGTGCTGCGGCGCGACAGCGACCAGGGTCGCGCGCTGGTTGCCGCGCAACCCGTCACCGGCCGGCCCGATCAGATTCGCATCCACCTCGCCGCGCTGGGCGCGCCGATCGTCGGCGATCCGCTGTTCGGCGTCGGCGGCATTCCGATCAGCGACGCGCCGCCGGGGCAGGGCAGTTACTTGCTGCACGCCGCGGCCCTGTCCTTCGTGCATCCGGTGACGAAGCGCTGGATCAAAGTTCGCTGCCTGCCCGCCTGGCTCTGAAGGAGCGCGCCGGCAGAGACGGCGGACGGTCGACTCGCGCGCCCGCGACGAACCTTTGCCGAAGCTGCGCAGTTCGAGACGTCGATCTGAGCAACCTCAGTCGGCGAAGCGCCAGTGCGAGCGCGTGTCCGGCTTCAGTTCTTCCTTGGTGAACAATGCGCGCACCAATTCGACCGGGAGCGAGTTCGCGCGGATCACGGCATCGTGGAAGCGCCGGTCGGTGAACTGCCCGGAATCGACGAACTCGCGGTGCAGGGCCATGAACTGCATGCCTCCGAGCAGATAACCGGCCTGGTAGAGCGGCGAGTAGTCGCCGGCGAACGAACGGCGCACCTCGGCCGCGGCATTGGCGCGCTCGTGGCCCACGCGATCGACCAAGAAATCG
>JANMRV010000625.1:0-1548 GCA_031388685.1 Planctomycetota bacterium | reverse complement strand
TGGCCGGCCGCGGCCTTCACCAAAGTCCGTGTGATCCATCCAAGTCGTCCGAAGTTCCAACGCCGTCCTGGCTTGCACCGACTTGCCCCGACCTGGCCGCCTCGTCGGCTTTCGCTTCGGTCCCATTCACGGCGTGGAGGTTACTGGTTCGAGTCCAGTGCGGCCCACCAAGCATCCGCGAGATGATCGTGACTCGGTTCAGAGCGACGGGAGGTTTGGAGATGAGCGCGCCGCGATTGCATGGGGCGTTCTCGATGGCTCCTCCGTTCTCGAGATTCGTCTTGATCCCGGGCACGCGCGCGCTGAGCCGCCTGATCCCCATGGGCGCAATCCTCTCCTTCAACGGGCTGCCAGGGCCGCCGCAGCGACCGTAACTCTAGGCGGCGTGTCCATCGAAGCCATGTACCAAGAATTCTCTCCAATCGATCATGGCGATGCCGGCGCGCTCGGCCGCTGCGCGTCCGGCATCTGTTCCTATCAACGCGGGCCTGAACTTCGGGAATCGGCGATGGAACTCCAAAAGGCCGCGTAGGTCTGCCGTCTGTACGGATCCAGATTTGACCTCGATCACCCAGTTGCCCCACGTACCCTCGATCACGCCATCAACCTCCAAGGGTTCCTCGCGCCAATAGAAAACGCGCTGGCCGGCGTTCCAAGCATGCGCCAGGCACGCGTTCTCTAGCCATGACCCGAAGCGGGCAGGATCCGTCTTGGCGTCCGGCGAACCCAGCGGATTGGCCACCGCGAGGAGCGCGTTGCTCAGCACGACCAGCTTGGGCGGAGCATTGCGCCGTCGCGCGGCTTGCTGCGAATACTTGGGCAGGGCCGCCACGAGGAAGCCTTCCTCCAAGAGCGACAGGTAGTGGGCGATGGTTTCCAGCGCGCCGGCATCCTGGAGCTGGCCCTGGATCTTCTGCAGCGAAACGATCTGGGCCGGCGACGCTGCGCAGACGGCGAACACCTGGCGCAGAAGCGCCGGCTTGCGTACCGGCGCGAGCGCGAGGATGTCGCGACCGATCGCCGGTTCGAGAATCGCGTCGTGCACGTAGGCTGCCCAGCGCCTCGCGTCATTGCGTAGGGCAAACGCGCCTGGGTACGCCCCCCTGCGAACCACCATGTCGGCCGCCTTATCGGGGGCGACGCCAAAGGCCTCCGATAGCCCGCTAGCCGACCAATGACTCAGAGTAAGCCGCTCGAAACGCCCGGCCAGGCTTTCTCGCGAACCAGAGGCCAGTCTGAGCGCGGAGGAGCCGGTAGCGACGACGTGAATCCGACGCCGTTGACGGCGGAGGCGGTCCCACTCGGCTTTGAGCCGCCGAGCCCAGTCGGAGAGCACGTGCACCTCGTCCAGAAGGACGACCGCGGGTCCCTTGCTGGTCGCGGCGGCTTCGGCACGCGCCCAGAGCTGCTCCCAAAAGCCGGGCAGAGAAGCTTCGGGCCCATCGGCCGCGACAAAGACGGCCCGTGCACCGTGTTGCGCGGCGAGAGCAAGGAGCAGCGTGGTCTTTCCGACCTGACGCGGCCCGGTTAGCAATTGGATGTGCCGCG
>JANMRV010000104.1:0-1846 GCA_031388685.1 Planctomycetota bacterium | reverse complement strand
CCCGTCCGGGCCGGCGGTGACGGCCGCGTCGTTCTCGTACCAGCTCGGCCGAACGCGAATCAGCTCGCCGGGTGAGGCCGTGCCCCACAGGTTCGCGAGCCTTCCTGCGTTGCCTCACCCTTGCCGCTTTCGTCTGTTCCGCTGCACAGGCGAGCGCCGATGTGCGCCTCGCCGGAATCTTCGGCGACCACATGGTGCTGCAGCGCAACGGGCGCGCGAACCTGTGGGGCACGGCCTCACCCGGCGAGCTGATTCGCGTTCGGCCGAGCTGGTACGAGAACGACGCGGCCGTCACCGCCGGCCCGGACGGGAAGTTCCTTGTCACGCTCACGACACCGTCCGCTCCCGGCCCGCACACGATTCAACTGCACGGCAAGAACGATGTGACTCTGAATGACGTGTTGCTCGGCGAAGTCTGGATCGGCTCTGGGCAATCGAACATGGAGATGGGCGTCGGCTACCTGCACGGCGGTTACAGCGGCGTGCTGAATTGGGAGCAGGAACTTGCCGACGCCGAACGGCCGCGCATCCGCCTGTTCACGGTCGAAAATTCGGCTTCGCCCGCGCCGCAAACCGACGTGCGCGGATCCTGGAGCCTGGCCAACGCGAAGAGCGTCAAGGAATTCAGCGCCACGGCCTGGTTCTTCGCCAAACGGCTCGAGCACGATCTCGACGTGCCGATCGGCGTGGTCGCCTCCGACTGGGGCGGAACTCCGGCCGAAGCCTGGACCAGCGCGTCGGGGCTCGCGCCATTCCCGCGCTACGCGCAGGCGCTCGCGGACTGCCAACGCTTCGCCGCCGATCCCGCGACCGATGCTGCGGTGCACGCCAATGCTGCCAAGGTCTGGGGCCGCACCCTTGCCAAGCAGGATCCGCTTTCCGCCGCTGGCGCCGAGGGTGCAGGTTTCAACGACAGTCCATGGGGCACAGCCAAAGTCCCAGGAAACTGGAGCGGCGAGTTGGCCGCGTTCGACGGCATCGTCTGGATGCGGCGTGAGGTCGAGATCCCGAAGGCCTGGGCGGGCAAGCCGCTCGAACTTTCGCTGGGCATGATCGACGACGACGACTGGACCTGGTTCAACGGCGAGCTGCTCGGATCCACCGAAGGCTGGGATACTCCGCGCAAGTACAAGGTCGCCGAGGCGCGCGTGAAAAATGGCCGCGCGTCGATCGCCGTGCGGATCCTCGATACGGGTGGCGGTGGCGGATTCCACAGCGAGGCCGCGGCGATGACGATCGGCGTCGCCGGCACAACAGAGAAACTATCGCTGGCGGGGGATTGGAAAATGTCGCGGGGTGCCGCGCTCGGACAACTTCCGCCGAAGCCCGCGGTCTTCGCGGTCGGCCCGAACACACCGTCGGCGCTGTTCAATGGAATGATCGCGCCGCTCGGTCAGTTCAAGTTCGCCGGCGCGCTCTGGTACCAGGGCGAGTCGAACGTCGGCCGCGCCGAGGAATACGCCAAGCTCTTTCCGGCCATGATTTTGGACTGGCGCACGCACTTCGGCAGCGAACTGCCGTTCTACTTCGTGCAGATCGCGCCGTTCGGCTACGGTGGCGACACGGGCGCGGCCGGCGACTTGCGCGAAGCTCAGACGGCCGCGCTGAATCTGACGAAGACCTGCATGGCGGTCACCATCGACATCGGCGACCCGGCAGATATCCATCCCAAGAACAAGCAGGAAGTCGGGCGACGCTTGGCGCTGTTCGCATTGCGGGACGTCTACGGCCGTTCTTCCAAGGAAATGCTCCAGGCCCCGCTGCCACCCGCCGCCGCCCGGGCAGGTTCGCTCGTCAGCATCACGTTCGATGGCGTGGATCTGACCGCCTGCGGCCCTTCGGCCTT
>JANMRV010000075.1:0-3776 GCA_031388685.1 Planctomycetota bacterium | reverse complement strand
CCGCGCGATCTGAGTGCGTTCTCGAAGCGCGCGCAGGGCGGCGCTGTTTTGGCCATGAAAACAGGTGATTCCTGGCGTTTGCGCGATGCCTGGCTCACCGGCGCCTACCTGGGCCTCGCCTTCCTGATGGCCTATCAGGCGATCCTCGTCGTCGGCGCTGTCCTGCTGGTCGTCTGGGTGCGCGATCTGCGGCGCAGTCCGTTGTTCGCGTTGTTCGCCAGCGCGGGGCTCGCGGCAACCGTGCTGGCACAGTGCGCGCTCGATCGCTGGTACTACGGATCCTTCGGGATCAGCGTCTCGACCTACGTCATCGAGAACTTCGGCTCGAACGCGGCGCTCTTGTTGCACCGATTGGGAAGCTTGCCGCTGGTCGGTCCATATTTCATCGACGCGGCCGAGTGGCTCTACAACGCTGCGTTCCAGCCCAGCGAAAGCACGCACGCGTATCAGGACCAGGTGGTCGCGGGCCAGGCGCTGATCACGTCGAAATTGCCGCAAAGCTGGTACTTCACGAACATCGCGCGCTGTCTGGTGTTTCCGTCGGCGCTGTTGTGCGCGATCGGATTGCTGCGCTCGCTCTGCTTCGCGCCTAGAGGCTCGGCGATGCTCTGGTTCGTGGTCGGCGCCAACGTGCTGGTCATGAGCGTGAAGGGCTCCAAGGACTTTCGATTGTGGCTGCCGATCCTGCCGCTGATCGCGGTGCTCGGCGGCATCGGCTTCAGCGCCGTTTTCGCGCGCGGACGAGTGCTGCGTCTGGCCGGTGTGGCCGTGCTGGCAGCGACGCTGGTGCTGGCGACGCTCGAATACCGCGCGACGAACACGCGCAGGTTCGGCGGTTTTTGGCGCGCAATCGCTTTGGTGAACGAACACGCGGCCGCGCGATTCGCGGCGCAAACGCCGCCGGCAGCTACGCCGCCTGACGCGCCGGACACAGCCACCCCGAAGTTCCGGCTCTCGGCCGCGTATCACTGGTCGATGTTCCTGCGCGAGTCGCGCGACGTGCAGTTGATCAAGCTCCCCCACCACCTCGATGGTTGGCAGAGTTACGACGCCGCGGCGCGTGCGAAAGACTTCGACGTGCTCGCGACACTCGACGCGTTCATTACGCACCTGCCGGTATTGACGCAGAATCCTGATCTTTTCGAAGTGATCAACCGCGACTTCGCAGTGCGCGGGGCGTTCTACGATCGCGTGATCTACGACTCGCTCGGCCCCATCTATGTTCTCGAGCGGCGCGCGAGAGAGGACGGCGGATTGCGCTTCTTCGAGCGCGAGCAGAATCTGACGCTCGTGCAGGTTGCCGGGCGCGCGGGCCACGCTCCGTTGCTCGAGTTCGAGCGCGAGGACGGCGGCGTGCTCCAGCATCTGGCGCTCGTCGATGCGAAGTACACGCCGCTCGAAGGCGACGGTCACGGCTGGATCACCTACACCTGGCACGGCGGTCCGCTCAGCGCGCCCGACTGGCGCTTCTTCGATCGCCTGACCGCGCCCGACTACGAGAACTCTTGGCAGAACAACCACCGCCCGGCCTACGGCATGCTGCCAACGTCGACATGGAGCGCGGACACGACGCTGCGCGAGAGCTACCTGGTGGTCGCCGAGGCCGAGCCCTTCCGCCCGGACTCCGTCTACCGGCGCACGGGCGGTGGCTATCGCCGCGGCGACCTCTTGCCGATGACGCTGTGGATGGACGTCGTGCGCTTCGACGAGGCACAGGGACTGCGCACCGACCGTCTGCCGGCGATCGATGCGACCACGCGCCTGCCGGTGGCCGAGATCGCCCCGACCCTGAACTTCAGGACGCGAAGCGGCGCGACGACTTTCGACGACGGGATGACGCGCGCGGCCGGGCTGTTCGTGCCCGTGCATCCCGCCGCCCGGGTTATCGACGACGGCCGGCCGGTTTCGCTCGCGGAAGAACGCTGAGGCGCGGCCCCTTTGGGCTGCTTGGCGATCGCGAGGCGGGCCGTTATGCTCTGCCGGTCCTGAGGGTAGTTACCAGCCGCGGGACGAACGAGGCCCTATGAAGTTCGCCCTGATCTGCGTGTTGTTCGCCCTGATCCCATTGGGATCAGGCTGCAAATCCAGCGACTCGAAAGCGCAAGCTGCAGAGACCGCCGACCCTTCCGGCGAGGGCGCTGAAAAAACTCAGCCCAAGGGCCCCGCCTACCTGCTGCGCATGGTCGATTACCGTTCGGGCGCGCGCTTCGAACTGGTGAATCCCTCGCACACGACCGCTGTGAACCAGTACTCGACGGTGCGCTCGGATCCCTCGCGCAAGGTCACGGACGAGGCCTGGATGACCGGCCTTGTCGAGTACATCAAGGATCAGGGCTGGTCCAAGGACGAAAAACGCGGCAGCGCGCCGACGGTGGCGAAGGACTCGCTGCGCTGGTCGTTGGAGCTGACGGGTCCCGGCGGAACGAGTTTCGTCGCCGAACCCATGGACGCCAAGGGATCGCAGCGCACACGTCTGCGCACGATCCAGAAAGCCTTCCTCGACACCTATAACGCGACCAGCGGGTTCCAAGCCGTGCGCACGGAATCGGGCAAACCGCCATTCAAGGTTCCGGACTATCAGCAGCAGCCCTCGAAGAAGGGCGGGAAGTAGCGGCACCCGTGGCGAACCTCGCGACGACAGGCCCGAAACCCGCGGGCTCGCTCGCCCAAAGCAGCTGGAGTGCCGGCCTTTGAAGGCCGCGGCCATCCTGCCCGCCCGCCTGAACTCGACCCGCCTCGCGCGGAAGATGCTGCTCGCCGAAACGGGCAGGACGTTGATCGAGCACTCGGCGCGCAATGCGATGGCCTCCGGACTTTTCGCGCGCGTCGTGGTCGCTACGGACAGTCCGGAGATTCAACACGCGCTGCACGCGGCGGGCATCGAGGCCGTGATGACGCGCGCCGAGCACGTCAGCGGCACGGACCGCGTGCTGGAGGCCGCGCGGACCCTCGACCTGATCGGGTTCGACGTGCTGGTGAACGTGCAAGGCGACGAGCCCGAACTCTCGCGCGCCGATCTCACCGGCCTGGTCACCTGCTTCCACGATCCAGACGTGCAGATCGCCACGCTTTGCACAGCGTGCAGCACGGTCGCCGAACTCGCTTCGCCGCAGATCGTCAAGGTGATCCGCGACGGGCGGCTCGACGCCCTGTATTTTTCGCGCGCGGCGATCCCGTGCGGAGTGCATGCGCGCGAAGGCGCGGACCCGCTGTCCTTTGCGCGCCGCCACATCGGCGTGTACGCCTTCCGGCCGCGCGCACTGCAACGCTTCTGCGAACTGCCCGTCGGAACGCTGGAGCGGATCGAGAACCTGGAACAACTGCGCTGGCTCGAGGCCGGCGAAAAGCTGCGCGTGCTCGACGCGGCGCAACTCTCGCTCGGAATCGACACACGGCCTGAGTACGATGCCTTCGTTGCGCGCTGCAAAGCCCGCGGCGGGGTTTGAGGGAACGACTTCGCGCCCTGCCCACAGGAAAGCACCACATGGTCAAGCACATTTTCATCACCGGCGGCGTGGTCTCGAGTCTCGGCAAGGGCCTGACTTCGGCGGCGATCGGCATGATCCTCGAACGCCGCGGCCTGAAGGTCTCGATGCAGAAGCTCGACCCGTATATCAACGTTGATCCGGGCACGATGAGCCCGTTCCAGCACGGCGAGGTGTACGTGCTCGACGACGGCGCCGAGACCGACCTCGACCTCGGCCACTACGAGCGCTACACGCACGCGAAGCTCTCGCGCTCCTCGAACTACACCACCGGAAAAATCTACTCCGAAG
>JANMRV010000059.1:0-1153 GCA_031388685.1 Planctomycetota bacterium | reverse complement strand
CAGCGTGCTCGCGGACCTGCCGCCTGCGACTGTCGCCACCGGGCGCGTGCGCCTGCTCGACATCGGCACCGGCCTGGGCATGAACCTCGCCGCTGCTCTCGAGGCTTGCGAAGCGCGCGGTCTGGCACTCGACGCCGCCAGCCTCGAGATCGATGTCAGTGTCTTGCACGCCGCGCTCGAACTCTTTCGGCGCGAGCCCGTTTGTTCGCCCGCGCATCGCCGAGTTCTCGACGCGCTCGCACTGCGCCTCGCGGCGGGGGAGGCGGGACGGGCGGAACTCGCGTGCGCGCTTCCCGGTGCTGGCGCGCATCGTCTGGAGTTCGTGCAGGGCGACGCTCGCGCAACGCTTGGCCTGCTCGATCCCGACCGGCGCTTCGACGCTGTCTTCCTCGACCCATTCTCGCCGCGCATCGACCCGCCTTCGTGGGATGAAGCGTTCCTGTCCGAGCTGGCTCGTCGCATGGACGCCGGTGCACGACTATCGACGTACACGGTGGCGTTCAAAGTGCGTATCGCCTTGGCTCGCGCCGGTCTGGCGGTCGGATCCGGCCCACGCGTGGGACGCAAGGCGGCCGGAACCGTGGCGGCACAGGGCGGCGCGGTTTCGCCCCTGGACGCACGCACGCGCCGCAGGCTCGATCGGGCTCTGGCGCTCAAGCTCGCGAGCGACGCCCCGCCTGCGTCAGGCAGTAAAAAATGACGCCTTTCGAGCCTTGCGGGGCTCCAGGTCCTACAATCCACGGCAACTGTCCGCGGGTCTACAGGTTCGATCCGTAGAGGCCCGTTCAAGGATTGCCCACCGCATGTTCACATTCGCAGCTCTCGGCGCAACCGAGTACATCGTCATCCTGGTCATCGTCGTCCTGCTCTTCGGAGGGCGGAAGCTGCCCGAGCTCGCACGCTCGCTCGGCTCCTCCGTGACCGAGTTCAAGAAGGGCATGAAGAGCGACGACGAGAAGACCAAGCAGCCGTGAGATCCACGGCGGCCCTGGCCTTTCCGGCAGAGCGCGCCGAGGCTCTTGTGAGTCGCACTTCGACCCGTTCCATGGCCCGCGGAGCACCCGTTGACATGGCCTCGAATTCGCCTGCGGATCCTCGGCGCTGGAAGTCCTCCACGACCGGCGTGATCTTCTGCGGCGGCAGGAGTACGCGC
>JANMRV010000004.1:0-4177 GCA_031388685.1 Planctomycetota bacterium | reverse complement strand
TCGGGCGCGTAGAACGGCGTCGGCGGCGCCTCTGGAATTTGACCGTGATCGCGCGGCTCGAGTGTCAGGGCGAAGTCGATCAGGGTCTGCTGAAAGCTGGCGGAGTGCTTCAGCGCATCGCGCAGGTAGGCCGCCGCATCGAGCTGTTCGTCAGGCAGGAGATAGCTCCAGGCCTTGCGCAATTGCTCGTCGGTCAGCTCCACCGGCGCAGGGGCTTGAACGCCGGGCAGATCCTGTGCCGCGCATGGAAGTCCGGCGCCCCACAGGAGTGTCCAGGCCAGGGCCAGAGAATGAACGGCGGGCGGAGGATTCATGCTGCTCAAGATGCCACAGGGCCGGCACGGCCGTCACCTGCGTTTGCCTGGCCCTGAAACAACACGAGGCAGGGCCGATGAAAACCGGCCCTGCCCCTTGGCTTGCGACGTGCCACCCTCCCGCGCGGGATACCGAAAGATCGAACGTTCCTGGTCGAGTAGAAGTTTCCGACCTTTGCAGTCACATTCGCTGGCGATCCCAGAGCGCAGCGCGTCTCGAACAAGTGAACTCTACCCCAAGGTCAGGGGTTGCCAACTAGCGCGTGGTTTTCGAGACATTCGCGGCGGATGGGGGAGTTCAGCCGCTCGGTCAAAGATCGTCAGGCGCGGGGACCTGTTCCGCGGCTCCGGCGTCGCCCCGCGGGCCGGGCGCGCGGCGGCGACGGCGCCGGCGACGTTTCCTGACCGGGGCGCCCTCGGGGCCCTCGGGCAACTCTGAGTTCTCCGGCGCCTCGACTTCATCCGACGACGATTCCGCCGTCCGGAACCGTTGAACCCACGCTTCATAAACGTCCCAGCCCTGTCCCCAGGCCATCGAGCGCAACCGGAACAGAGCGAGGGCCTCGGGGAATTCCTCGCTGGCCATGAACGCGCTGGGGCGAAATCGCTTGGAAGCGACCTGCGTGAAGCGCCGCTGCACCGCGATCAGGCGGCGCGCGTTGGCGCAATCCCGGCGCGGCACTCGGGCGGAGAGCGAAAAGGGCTCGAGCACTTCGCCGCTGACTTCGAAGATGTCTTCCGGTGCCGGCCCGGGCAGCGTGCGCGTCAGCGGATTGGCTTCGAATTCGATCACGCCCATGAACAGGACTGCGATGCACAGCGGCGTCGTGGGCACGTGACCGGCATGCACGAAAGCGTCGAGCGCCTCGAGCAGGCGCCAAAACTGGTCGGCGCGATCGTGGGCCGACGGATCGGGACTGTCGCGGTCGCCGAGGTAATTGTCGACCTCGGGCAGGATGACGGACAGCGCACCGCAGGCGCGCAACATGCGGAAGGCGCCGAGCGCGGTGCCCGAGCGCATCAAGCGCAGGATTTCTTCGAGCACGCGCGGTTTGGCCGAGCGCGAAAGCTCAGGCGTGAGTTCGCACATCGCATCCCAGGTGGCGTCGTCGATGCGAAAGCCCAGCCGCGTGGCGAATTTCACGGCGCGCAGAATGCGCACCGGATCTTCCGCGAGGCGCACGAAGGGATCGCCGATCGTGCGCAGGCAGCCGCGCTCCAGATCGGCGAGGCCTCCGACGTAGTCGAGGATCTCGTGGCGCGCGGGGTCGAGGAAAAGCGCGTTGATCGTGAAGTCGCGCCGCACGGCGTCTTCGGCCGCGGTGCCGAATTCGTTGTCCTCGGTGATCAGCAGGTCCTCGCCGGAATCCTTGAGCTCGCTGGGCGCGCGCCGGAACGTGGCCGTTTCGACGATGTGCGTGCCGTAGGAAACGTGCACCAGCCGGAAGCGCCGGCCGATGATGCGTCCGTTGCCGAACAAGCGCTTGGCCTGCCTGGGATGGGCCGCCGTCGCCACGTCGAAGTCCTTGGGCCGCCGACCGAGCAAGAGATCGCGCACGCACCCGCCGACCAGATACGCCTGATAGCCCTGGCGCTGCAGCCGCGAGACCACGCGCAGCGCGTCCTGGTCGAGCGTTGCCGGCGAGATCTCGGTCGCGGGGACGACGCGCAAGAGGGCCGAGTAGGTCGGCTCGAGTCTTCGACCGGTGGGCTCGTCGCGCGACATTTCCCTCTTGGGCAAGCTATCCTCGGGGGGGCGGTGCAAGCGCACACTCTAGCAGTCCGCGCGCGCTGTCGCAGGCTCGCCGCGAAACCGCGCGGCCGATGCATCTAGAGAGCGCGCGCGGAATCGTGTTGGTCCGCTTGACGCGCCTCCTCCGCAACTTGTGGGCGCACGCCGCATCGGGTACCTTCCCGCGCCTGATAGGCCAGTAGCTCCAACGGTTAGAGCGACTGATTCCAAATCAGTAGGTTCAGGGTTCGAATCCCTGCTGGCCTGCCAACCCATCGAACATGAGTGCAGCCAAGCGGCCCTCCGCAGGTCAACCCGAGCCTGAACCCAGCGACGTCCCGCGCGCGCCGGATGCCGCCGCGGGTGCGGCCAGGCCGGGCAAGCCGCCGATGGCAGGCGACGACCTCGAAGAAGCACTGCCGACGCCCAGCGACGACCCCGATGCCGTGCTGGCCCACGCGCATACGCCGGTGCCGAGCCTGGACGAGCTGCGCGCCGCGATGCAGTGGGCTTTCGAAAACGAGGACATCACTGCTGCGGTGCTCGATCGTTTCGCCGAGCACGCCCGCCTGGTGCTCGCCGGCAACCAGCGCATGAACCTGACGGCGATCGTCGAGCCGCGCGAGGTCGCCGCGAAGCACTACCTCGATTCCTGGCGCGCGACCCGGCTCTTGCCGCTGATGGGGCGCAAGGTTTTGGACCTGGGCACCGGCGCGGGCTTTCCCGGCATTCCGGTGGCTCTGGCGGAGCCCAACGCGACGGTCGTCTTGCTCGATTCGACGAAGAAGCGCGTCGACTTCGTCAAGGAGACGCTGGCGGCGCTCGGGATCAAGAACGCCACGGCCACCTGGGAGCGCGCTGAAGATCACTTGGCGCGCAATCGCTACGACATGCTGCTCCTGCGCGCGGTCAGTTCCGTGCGCGAAAACGTGCGCCTCTTGCGCAAGGTCAAGCACTCGCACAAGGAACTGTTGATGCTCAAGGGCGCCTCGTGGTCGCGCGAAGTGCGCGCCGCGGAACGCGAAGCCGAGCGCCTGGGCTTTCGCCTGGACACGGTCTGGGAGCACAAGCTCCCCGGCGATCTCGGTGCCCGCGCGATCCTGGTCTATCGTGCGCCGGGCGGGCAGGGGAACTGAGCCATGGGCGTGACCGCGTGGATCGCCGTGATCGCGCTGATTGCGATCGTCGTGCTGGTCGTGGTCTCGATCCTGTTCTGGCCGAAGGACGGATCCTTCTGAAACGACATCGGCCCTGAAACGACATCGGCCGCGAACCCCTAGGATTCGCGGCCGTGTAGTTGGTGCCCGAGGGGGGGGTCGAACCCCCACTCCCGGTAAGGGGAACAAGGACCTGAACCTTGCGCGTCTGCCAATTTCGCCACCCGGGCCACCAGTTGTCAGGGGCGGGAGGTTAGGCCCGATCTCGCGCGCGGTCAACCTCCGAGCAGGATTCGCGCTCCGACAGGCTATCCTCGCCCGGGCATGGCCACTTCTGACGCTGAACCCGTACTGCGGGCGATCGCCGCCAACCGCAAGGCGCGCCACGAGTACGAGATCCTCGACGAGCTCGAGTGCGGGATCGTCCTGACGGGCACCGAGGTCAAGAGCTTGCGCCAGGGCCTGTGCTCGCTGGGGGAGGCCTACGCCTATTTCCGCCACGGCGAGCTGTGGCTGATGGACGCGACGATCCCCGAGTACCGCCAGGGGAATATCCACAATCATCCGCCGACGCGCGAGCGCAAGCTGCTGCTTCACAAGCGCGAACTGGCCGCCTGGGACAAGCGCGTCAAGGATCGCGGCGTGACGATCGTGCCTTTGTCGATCTACTTCAAGGGCTCGCACGTCAAGGTCAAGCTCGGTCTCGCCAAGGGCAAGAAGGTCTACGACAAGCGCGAGACGCAGCGCGAGCGCACGGACAAACGCGACATCGCGCGGGCGATGTCGCATCGGGCGAAGCGCGGCGGGGATTGAGCGCGCGCCCTGTCGGCTGGCGTTCCCGCGACGCGTGAACTACAATTAGGGCTCGAAGTGGGGGCGCACCGGTCTCGACCGGTTTCTGGCTTCTCCAGGTCGCGTGTCGGGGATCTCGAGCCTCCCCGTAAAATCCAGCTCGGGACGGCCTTAACAGCCAA
>JANMRV010000885.1:0-1855 GCA_031388685.1 Planctomycetota bacterium | reverse complement strand
GCACGGCCATGCCGGCCGGCTGCACACCCATTTGGATCGCGCCGCTCGCCAAAGCTGCGGGCGCTCTGCCGCGCTACGGGGACTGCTGCGGCGAACGGCAAGGACCGACTCACAGGGCCGCATGAAATCCCTGATTGTCCTCGGCTCGACCGGATCGATCGGAAAGCAGACCCTCGACGTCGTCCGCGCCAAGTCGGAGGCGCTGTGTGTCGAAGGCCTGGCGGCGCAAAGCTCTTGGCAGGAACTGGCCGCCCAGGCGCGCGAATTCTTGCCCCGTTTCGTCGCCATAGCCGATCGCGAGGCGGCTTCGAAACTCGCGCTGGAATTGCCGGCCCACACGAGTCTGCTCAGTGGACCGGACGCGCTGATCGAACTGTGCAGCGTCGCGAACTACCACACCGCGGTGCACGGCGTCGTCGGCGCCACGGGCCTGGCGGCGTCCGTGGCCGTGCTGCGACACGGCAAGGATCTCGCGCTCGCCAACAAGGAATCCCTGGTGATGGCCGGGGACGAGTTGATGGAGCTCGCGCGCAGCAGCGGCGCGAAGATCCTGCCCGTCGACAGCGAACTGTGCGCGATTTCCCAATGCCTGCGCGGCGAGCGCATCGACCGCGTGCGCGCCGTGCACCTGACCGCCAGCGGCGGCCCGTTTCGCGACACACCGCTCGAGGCGATCGAGAATTCACCGCCCGAGAGCGCCTTGCAACATCCAACCTGGCGCATGGGCCCGCGCATTACGATCGGCTCGGCCACTTTGATGAACAAGGCCCTCGAAGTGATCGAGGTGCACCACCTGTTCGGAATCCCTGTCGATCAGATCAAGGTCTCGATCCATCGCCAGTCGATCGTGCATTCGATGGTCGAGTTCGTCGACGGATCGGTCATCGCGCAAATGGGGCCGCCCGACATGCGCGGTCCGCTGCACTACTGCCTTTTCCATCCTGACCGCGAAGACTCGAATCTGATCGGCTTTCAGCTGGACCTTTTCTCGCGCCTGACCTTCGAATCCGTCGACGCAGCACGTTTTCCGGCGCTGGAACTGGGCTATGAGTGCGCCCGACGCGGCGGCGATGCCGGGGCGGTTCTCAACGCAGCCGACGAGGTGGCGGTCGAAAGCTACCTGGCCGGCAACGCACGATTTGGCGACATGACTCGCGTCGTCGCAGCTGTACTTGCCCGGCGCGCATCCCCTGCACGCGGGGTGGCAGCAGCGCTCGCCGCCGACCACGACGCGCGCGCGTTGACGCGCACGGCACTCGAACACCTCCACGGCACTCACGCCGTTCAGCGATAATGGATTTCTCCCTGATGGATTTCAGTCAGATCACGCGCATCCTGCAGGTCGCGCTGGGTATCGGCGCGGTCATTTTCGTGCACGAACTCGGCCATTTCATCGCCGCGCGCTTGTGCAATGTGCGTGTCGAGATCTTCAGCCTCGGCTTCGGCCCGAAGCTGCTTGCCTGGAAACGCGGAACGACGACCTATCAGCTGGCTCTGGTGCCCATGGGCGGCTACGTGAAGATGGCGGGCGAAGAGTCCTCGCCGGGCGCGGCGCCCCTGCCGGATGAACTGCCGGCAAAATCCGTCGGTCAGCGCTTCTTCATTTATTCCGGTGGCGTGCTGATGAACGTGGTGTTCGCACTCGTCGTGCTTCCGCCCCTGCTCTTCTTCGGTGTGCCCTTTCCCGAGCCGCTGATCGGAGCGGTTGCTGCCGGTGGACCTGCCTGGAAAGCGGGTCTGACGCCGGGAACGAGAATCCTGGCCGTGGACGGCGAGCCCGTCATCAGCTTCGAGGACCTGCATACGCAGATCGGGCTTTCGAGCAAAGATGAAATTCCGCTGCTCGTGCGCGCGG
>JANMRV010000884.1:0-12045 GCA_031388685.1 Planctomycetota bacterium | reverse complement strand
CAGAAGTAGCCCAGGCACCAGGACTCGATGAAGATGTAATAGAAGTAGACACACAGCGGGATGAGGACCCCGATCACGCCCACGTAGCGGAAGAAGGCACCGCGGCCGATCACACCCATGATTGCGGGCGCCGAGTGCAGGCCCTTGCGGCCGCCGTAACGGCCCATGGTCCACTCAGCCCAGCCGATCGGAATGCCCAGCAACAGCAGCGCGCAGAAATACGGGATCATGAACGCGCCGCCGCCGTTGGCCGCCGCCTGCCCTGGGAAGCGCAGGAAGTTGCCCAGTCCGACCGCGGAGCCGGCGACGGCGAGGATCACTCCAAGCCGGCTACCCCATTCCTGTTTCTGCTGCGACATGCGTTATGCCTCACGGGCCGGCGCATGGCCGACCGAGGGACCGTGGTGACGTGCCGGCGGGGGCCAGCACGGTCCCGCGCGGGGACAGGGAGCGGAGCGTAGCCGTGCGGAGCGCTCCTGCGCAATCGTCGAGCGCGGAGAGTACCCGTTTCGAACCTAAGTTGGCGTCCGCGTTGATGAAGCCAGGCCCGTCGCCGCGTAGGATCGCCGCGCTTCAGGACGCTTCGAAGGAATCCCATGCTCCGAATGACCCAGCGCCAGTTTTCGAGCCGCCGTTTGTGTTGGACCGTCCTCGCGATCGGCGGCGTTTTCGCCGCGGGCGCGCTGCTGGAAGATGGCGTCCTGGCCGCAACGCCGCAGCCCGAGCCGGCACGGTCGACAGAAAACAAGGTCCAGGATCCAGGTACGAACTGGACCCAGACCCAACTCGAGCAGATCAGTCTGGAGATCCAGAAGGACGTCGAAGTCCTGCGCGGGGCGAAGTTCAAGACCGTCGTCCCGGTCAAGCTTTCCTCGAAGGATCAGTTCGTGAAGTACGCGCTCGAGCGCACCGAGAGCATGGATCCCGCTCCCAAGCGCGCCGCCGATGAAACGATCCTGAAAATGCTCGGCCTGATTCCGCCGGACATGGATCTGCTCGCCGAGAGCATGCGTCTCCTGCAGGACCAGGTCGGCGGTTTCTACGACCCGGCCTCGAAGACCTTCTACTTGATGGACAACTGTCCGCAGTCGCTCGCGAAGATCGTGCTAGCCCACGAACTCGGCCACGCGCTCGACGATCAGCTGTACGACATCGACGGGACGCTGAAAAAAGTCAGCGCGCGCTCCGACGTGGGCGCGGCCTACCAGGCGGTCGTCGAAGGCAGTGGCACATCGGTGATGAACCGCTGGACCGCGGGTCACATGAAGGCGATGGACCTCTTGGGCATGGCCAAGATGCAGGACGAGCAGACCGCCTCGATGGCGCGTTCGCCGATGATCCTGTGGAAGCCGCTGCTCGCAGCGTACTTGAAGGGCGCGGCGTTCCTCGCGCGCACGGACAACGTGATGCAAGGTCAGACGAAGAGCGCGACTAATGCGGACATCGATCTGGCCTTTCGCACGCCGCCCAAGTCGACCGAACAGATCCTGCATCCGGAAAAATACTGGGACATCACGCAGCGCGATGAGCCTCTTGCCGTCGAGCAGATCTTCTCCGAGTTGCCGGAGGGCTGGACACTGCTGCGCCGCGATGTGCTCGGCGAACTGGCGATCGGAGTCTTTGGAGTCTCGTCCTCCGCGCGCGCGAAAGTGGACGGCAAGGTGATCGCCAACGCGCTAAGCATGGCCTACAGCGGACCGGTTTCCGAAGGCTGGGGCGGAGACGAACTGGTTCTGCTCGGCCAAAGCGAGAAGTCGCGCGCACTGCGTTGGGTCACGGTCTGGGACTCGGTGCGCGATGCCGCCGAGTTCTATGGGGCTGCGAACATGGTGCTGGCGGAACTCGACGCTTCCCTGACGACACTCGCGGGGGGCAAGAGCTCGCTCGCGTACACCGCGATCCGTTATGGAGCCGAGCGCGAGGTCGTGATCGAGCTCGGCTACGGATCGAAGGACAAGGAAATGAAGAAGGTCTTCCAGGCCTTCGGCACGCACTGAGCGCTACCCGAACGCCGCGCCCAGACGCTGACTCTGTCCGCCCAGTCCGCCGGCGATTCGCCCGCAAAGAAAGAAGGTCCCCTCGATGCGCAGCCCGGCGCGCGGACGCTCGAGCCGATCGACGTCCAGTTGCCAAGGGCTGACGAAAAACGGCAGCGTGCGTCCGGGTGTTTCGACCTCGACCACATCGACGCTGCGGCGTGTCAGAGGATTCTGGATCGAGCGCACGCTGCGGATGCGCAGCGAGACGTCGATGCAACCGCCGGGACTTTTCGAGCCGTCGAGCGGCTGGATCGCAGCCGCGTAGGGCAGGCCCAGAGTCAATGGATCGCGCGCTCCGCTGTCGGGCCCGACGTAGCTGACGTCCAACGCAAAGCCCGCCAGCGACATCGCGATCACGTGCCCGCGCTCCAACCGGCGCGGCAGGCGCCGCGCATCGCTGAGCAGGGCGCGCAGCGCGTACGAGTCCGGCGCCGGCGTTGTGGGATCGTCGCGCAGGGGCGGGTTGGCCCAGCCCGAGACAAGCGCGTCGTCGGGCGCGTCCTCGGGCAGCGTGATGGCCTCGAGCGCCACGCGCACTCGCTGCGCCGAGCGATAGTGCGGAGTCAGCGACCAGTGCGGCCGTGATTCCTCGCGATCGAGGCGCACTTCCAGACCGTCGCCGAGCGCGAGCGCGAGGTGCTCTCCCGAAGGCCCGCGCCACGGCACTCGCTCCCCGCGCTCGCGGGCGAGCTGGGCCAGGGCGGCCAGGTCCTGATCCGGCGGAAACCCGATGCACTCGAGCAGGAAATCCAAGGGCCAAGAGTTTCACGCCCCGCGGGACATACGGCAACCGCTCGCGGCGCTAAGCTCCCGCCACGATGAGCGCGAATCACGAGAAAGCCGCCTGGACGCCCGCGCGGGGCGGGTTCACAGTCCAAGGCCGGAAGGGTATCTGGAGCCTCGGAATTCTCCTGGCAGTGGCCGGCTGCAACGCGACCGCGCTGGGTCCGAGCGCGATTCCAAGCGAGCGCTCCCACAGCGCGCGCGAGGCGGACTTCGACGTCGAGAACTACGCGCTGGCCATCGATCTCGATCCGGCGACGCAACGCATCGCCGGGCGAGCGACCTTGCGCTTCGCTACACGGGGGAAGAAGCTGTCCGAGATCAGCCTGGATTTCGTCGACCTGCGTGTGCGCGAGGTTTTGGGCGAGCAGGGCGAAGCGCTCGAATTCAGTCATGACGGCGGCGTGCTCGACATCGAACTTCCGCGCGTGTTGCGTCAAGGCGATCTCGCGCAGATCACCGTGATCTACGACGGAGCGCCGCGCCGCGGGCTGTACTTCAGCGACATCGAAAACGGCGTGGCCACGCAGGTCTTCACCCAGGGCGAATGCGAAGATTCGCGCGGTTGGTTTCCGTGCTTCGACTACCCCAATGAACGCGCCACCAGCGAAGTCGCGGTCAGCATGCCGGCAGCTTGGACTTCCGTGGCCGCGGGCGAACGTGTCGAGCGGCGCGAACTTGGCAACGGCCGCGCGCTGGAGCGCTGGCGCATGGGCACACCGCATCCGGCGTACCTGACGACGCTCGTCGCCGGCGAATTCGTCACCCAGAACGGCGAGTGGGACGGTATTCCGCTCGTGTATCTCGCCGATGCGAAGCTCGAAGCGTACATGCAGGCGCGTTTCGCACAGACGCCGAAGGTGCTGGAGTTCCTCTCCAAGCTGACCGGCGTCCGTTATCCCTATCCGAAGTACAGCCAGGCTGTCGTGGCCAACTTCCAGTTCGGCGGCATGGAAAATATCTCTGCGACGACGTTGACCGACACGTGGTTGACCGACGAGCGCGGCAATCGCGACGGACCCGCCGGCGGATTGATCGCCCACGAGGCCGCGCACCAGTGGTTCGGCGATCTCTTGACCTGCGCCGACTGGTCGCACATCTGGCTCAACGAAGGCTAGGCGACCTACGCGACCGAGCTGTACGTCGAGGCCAGCGAGGGCAGGCAGGCCTTCGAGACTTCGATGGCCGGCGTGCGCGAGAGTTACCTCTCGGCCGACGTCGGCGCCGCGCGCAGGCCGATGATCTTCGATCGTTATCGCGATCCGATGGACCTGTTCATGAGCGGCCACGCCTATCCGGGCGGTGCGAGTCGCTTGCATCAGCTGCGATTCGAGCTTGGCGACGAGGTCTTCTTCGCCGGCGTGCGGCGCTACTTCGCGGACCAGCGCGGCAAGAGCGTGACCACTGAGGACTTCCAGAAGTCGATGGAGGCCGCGAGCCAACGCGACCTGTCGAAGTTCTTCGCGCAGTGGTTCTACGCCGCGGGTTATCCCGAGTTCAAGATGCGCTGGAGCTGGGACGGCGACGGCGACAAGCTGAACATCGAGATCGAACAGACCCAGGCCGGCGGAGGCGGAACGCCCAAGGCTTTTCGGACGCCTGTCGAGATCGAGATCGCCGTGGCCGGTGGCGATTCGGCCACGGCGAGGATCGAACGCGTCGTGATCGACGAGCGGAATGCGACCTTCAGCTTCGATGCTCCCGCTCGCCCGAGCTGGGTGCTTTTCGATCCGCACGGCTGGTTGGTCGCACGCAGCCGCAGCGAGAAGAGCGACACGGAGTGGGTCGCGATCGCCGAGAATTGTCCGCACCCGCTCGCGCGCCGTGAAGCGCTGGGAGAACTGGCCAAGCTGGCGCAGTCGTCGAAGGAAGCGCGTGCCCGCGCGCTCTATGCGGAGGTCTTCGCGGCGCGGCTTTCGTCCGATGATTCGGTCAGCGTGCGGCTCGCCGCGGCCAGGGCCCTGGCGACCCTCGCGCCCACACTGGGAAGCGTCGCGTTGCTCGAGGCGGCAGCGAGCGATGCCGACAGCGGCGTGCGCGTGACCGCCATGGCGGGACTCGGCGGATTCGCGCCGGACAAGCGCCTGAAGGAGTTCGCGAAGGAACAGTTCGACGCCTGCTTCAGTTGGGGAACGATGGCCGCCGCCGCCGTGCTCGGCGCGAAGGCTGACCCGAATTCGGCGTTTCAAATGCTGCGGTCGTTGATTCAGGCAGAGACCCAGTCGCCCCACGACGTGTTGGCCTCGGCATTGGTCTCGACGTTCGCGGACGTGAAGGACGAGCGAGTGGTCGATGAACTCGAGCGCATCGCCTTCGATCCGCAATCCTCCGCGGGCGTGCGCGAAGCTGCGGTGCGCGGGTTGGGGCGCACGGCGCGGGCCAAGCCGCAGATCCGCCGGCGCATCGAGGCGCTGCTCGCATGTCCCGACTATCGTCTGCGCGGTGCGGCCATCGACGCGCTCGGGAACCTGCAGGATCCCCAGTCGCTTCCCGCCCTGCAGCACGCGTATTCGACCCTGGTCGATTCCAGACAGCGGCGGGCCATCGAAGCACTCCTGCGCGCGCCGTGGGCTTCCATTCATTGAGCGAAGGAGCGTGAAGACCGGTCTGAAACGCCCGGGCGATGGCGCACTGCTCGAGGACATGCGCCGCGCGTTGCTCGCGGAATTCGGATCCCAGGCGATCTACGGCGAGCTTGCGCCACGCGTCAGCCACGCGGAGTTGCGCGGCGTGCTCGAGCGAATGCATGCGGACGAAGCGGCGCAGATCGCGCGCCTGCGCGAAGTCATGGCCGCCCTCGGGGAACGTCCGCTCGAGAAGAGCCGGCGGCGGCGCGTACTGGCCTGGGCGTTGGCCAGTGCCTCGACCTTCACCGGCCGCAGGCTCGTGCTGCGCATCTGCACCGAAGCTGAGCTGACCGCGTCACGCTGGTACGCACAATTCCACGAGTACCTTGCGGCGGTCGGCGACCTCGAACTCGCGCGAGTCTGCGGCGAAATGAGCGCCTTCAAGTTGCGGCGCGCGCACGCGTTACAGCCGTGGCTCGATCAGCCGCGCAACGCGAGTCGGTAGTCGGCATCGGATCGCTATGATCGAGAATCTGCCGGGCGTCCTGCCCGCGTGGAACCCCTGCGCGAGGGCTGAGCGCCGGAGCGTCCACTCATCCATCAACTGCCCAGGAGGACGAGCTCATGAGCGAAACGACACTAGGCGGCATCCCGCGCATCGGCGACAAGGCACCCGATTTCACGGCCATCACGACCCAGGGTTCCCTGGACTTTTCCAAGTGGCAGGCGGGCAAGTGGGTGATCCTGTTCAGCCATCCGGCCGACTTTACGCCGGTCTGCTCGACGGAGCTGACTGAGTTCGCGCGTCGTCAGTCCGAGTTCGACGCGCTCGATACGAAATTGATCGGACTGTCGATCGACTCGATCCACAGTCACTTGGCCTGGCGCGAGAACTTGAAACAGATTCTGAAGGTTGAGATCAAGTTCCCGATGATCGCCGATATCGACATGAACGTGTCGAAGCTCTACGGGATGTTGCACCCGGGCGCTTCGGCGACCGCAACGGTGCGCGCGGTATTCCTGATCGATCCCAAGGGCATCGTGCGCGCGCTGGTCTACTACCCGATGAACGTCGGCCGAAACATCGACGAGGTCAAGCGCCTGCTCGTGGCGCTGCAGACTGCGGATGCGAATGGGTGTGCGTGTCCGGTCAATTGGCAACCGGGCGACAAAGTGATCGTTCCGCCGCCGAAAACCGAGGCGGAAGTGGACGAGCGCAACTCCAACAAGGAGTACGAGCGCTTGGACTTCTACCTCAACAAGCGCGCGCTGGCAGCGAAGAAGTAGCGGCGCAGGCTGCGCAGCCCGACACGATCAACGATTCGTCACCGGATCGTTGATCGTTCCGGTGCCAGGTACCTTCAACGATTCGAGTACGAATCGATGAAGGAGCCAGGCACCTAAAATTTCAAATCGCGCAGGTCGTCGATCGAGAAGTCGAGGCTGACTTCGTGATCGATGTTGATCAGACGGCCGGTGCCCTTGAACTGGTTGAAGATCAGAGCCCCGTTCATGACACGTCCATCCTTGAAGTAGAGCGTGACCTTGTCGGCCGTGCGCGCTCCAAGGAGCTGGTCGTACATGCGTTGGGAATCGGTGATTCGGCTTTTCATGGAATTCGTACTTGCGGGCCGTGCGCCTAGCGCGGCGCCATGGAACCCGCGTGAGCGGTGAGAATGCCTGCGTGCGCAGTCAGGACGTCGGAGAGACGTTCGACGAGGATCTTGGACCAGGATTCGAAGTTCGCACCTTGGTCGCAGAGGCGCATCAGTTCTTCCGGGCTGACGAAACTTCCCTCGAGCAGGTCATGCTCGCGGACTTTCACGTCGCCCTCGACGACCATCAGTTGGACCAGGCCCACGTGCACCGCGCCGACCGGATTGGAGTCGTCGTTCAGCACGCCGACTCTGGCGAGATGGGAGCGGCCGCTGACTTCGACTTCTTCGCGGATTTCGCGCTGCGAGCCGTTGTCGATGGGGCTGTGACTGAGTGTGCCGGAGGGATCGACCGTCGGACTCGCGTCCTCGGGATTGATGTGCCCGCCGACTCCGATCGAAAGTTTGTTGGCGAGTCTTGCTTCGCCGCCCTTCGACAATCGGCGCATCAGGAAAATATCGCCATGGCGCACGACGACGGTGTACGGAATGACCTGCTTCCAGTTGGGATTCGTTTCGGCGTGCGAGCGCTGCACGAAAAATCCACGTCGCGTGACCGTCTCCTCGAACGCGGCCAACGGAAATTCGCCTCCGAAGGGCGTCAGACCCTGCGGGTAGCAGTCGCGAAACAGCTCGTTGCGCGGCACGACGAATACGAATTCCATGGGGGCGGGTGTGGTGGGGGCGGCGGCTGTGAGTCTGGGGGCGTTGCGCGGAAAGATTGTGGCGGGCTTGGGCGGAGGTCTGTGAGCCGGTCGGCCTCAGGCGTTCGGGTCCTAGCCTCGCGGGCAGCCGGTACAGCCCTCTTTGAAGGTGAGGAGTCTCCCACAGTGCTCCACCCTGTCAAGGCCTTGGAGTGGGGAGCGGCCCTCACCACTACATCTTGTGGTGAAAGGCTGAAAGCGCCCGCCCCTCAACCAGGGCTGCTCGATGGAGGCTGAAGTCAAGGCAGGAGTGGCGTGAGGAGTCCTGTAAGCCGGGTTCTGTCTCCCCGTGAGGGGCGACGGCCATTTCTCTGGGACCGACCTCGCGGCCGGCCTCGAACGACCTACCCGGAAGGCATGGCGCGGGTCGTCGCCGTGAGCCTTCCCTATTTGATCTTTCTCCGAGTGGGGTTTGCCCTGCCAGACCTGTCACCAGGCCTGCGGTGCGCTCTTACCGCACCGTTTCACCCTTACCGACCGCCTTGCGGCGACCGGCGGTTTGTTTTCTGTGGCACTTTCCCTGGCCTCGCGGCCGGTTGCCGTTAGCAACCACTCTGACCCGTGGAGCCCGGACTTTCCTCCCAACCTTGCGGCGGAGCGGCCGTCCAGACTCCTCACGCCGCGCCTAGCATAGACTGACGCCCGCCGGCTTGGACCGGCCGAATCTCCGAGGATTCGAAGCCGCGGCCCGACTGCCGGCGACATTGGAACCTCAGCCCTCCTAGAAGCTAAGCATGTTGTCCCTGATCCTCACTTCTCTCCTGGCGCTGCCAGGGTCCCGCGCGACGCTCCTGCCGGAAACGCTGGGGGCGATCGCATCACCGCTGGGGGACAAGTTCGAGGAGCTCAAGGCAGCCTTCGATTTCGCCGCCGTGGGCGGCGATGCGCAGGCCCGGCACACGGCGCTCGAGGCCTTGCTCGCGGGATTCAATCCCGCCGCCGCCAGCGCGCTCACGGCCGAATACACTCGGATTACCGAGATCGTCGACGAGCAAGATGCGAATGCGATCAAGGCCCGCGGTCTGATCGAGCGCAAGCAGGTTCTGATCGAACAGTGGAAGCAACGCGCCGCGACCGACGACGGAGCCGGGAAGGCGCTCGAACGCGAGACCAAGGCACTCGAGGAGCAGAAGAAGGACCTGGCAAAATTCGAAGCCAAGCTCGCCAAGGAACGTCCCTGGCAGCAGGAACTTGCCGCAGCCACGACTCGCCTGCTCACGGCCTTGCCCGCCGAAAAGCGCAAGAAACTTGAAGCCGTCCTGCTCGTCGACGCCACGGAACATCCGTCCGCGCCGTTGCGCAGGGCCTCGATCGATCTGCTCGGCGCCGTCGGCGGTCAAGAAAGCGGGCTGGGGCTCGCGCGCCTGGCGCAAAGCCTGGGCGAGACCTGCGACAAGCTCGAAGAGCGATTGCCCAAATTGATGAGCGAAGTGCACAAAATGGAAGCGCGGTTGGCCAAGGAGGCCGGCAAGCAGAACGACGGGTTCTCGCAGGCGACGTTTGCGCAGTACGACGCCGTCAGACGCGATGCGGCCGAGGTGCGCACGAAGATCAGCGAGACCGATCGCCTGTGCGATCGCGCCGCCGCGGCCAGTGCGATCGCCCTCTCGCGCGGCAGCGGCAAGGAACAGGAAGAGGTCGGCCCGACGCTCCTGCGCGCGTGGAAGAAGAGCAAGGGCCGCGGCCGACGCGCGCTGCTCGAAGTGATGTCCAGCGCGCACTCAGAAGCGCTCACCGGCGCGCTGCGCGCACAGCTCGCGGCGGAGACGGAACCCCTGTCGCGAGCCGAGTGGATCGGCGCGCTGGTGGCCCAGTCGGACAGCGAGTGCATTCCAGAACTGATTTCGAAACACCTGGCCGACCCGGCCTGGGTCGTGCGCAGTAGCGCGGTGCGCGCGCTCGCGGAATTGCGCTCCAAGGAAGCGATCCCGGCCCTAATTGCGCGCCTCGCGCTCGAGGAAGGGCGCATGCGGACCGATATCGGTCTGGCGCTCACTTCGCTGACAGCCAAGGATTTCCACGGCAATTCCGAGCTCTGGCAGGCTTGGTGGAAGGACAACGCAGCCACGTTCGCCGTCGCGCCCAAGCGGCCCGGGAAAACCGCGCTCGAGGAAGCCAAGGAGTCTTACGGCGTTTCCTTCTTCGGCATCAGCACCGAGAGCCAGCACGTCCTGTTCGTGATCGACTGCTCGCTGTCGATGAATTTTTCGATGACGCCGAAGAACAATCCCACGGACGAACCCGGAAAACCCTTCGACACGCCGGACGAATCGAAGGGCGAATCCTCGCGCCTTGCGGCGGCCAAGCGCGATCTCGAGAAGGCGATCAGCGGGATCAAAGACGGTGGCGAGTTCAACATCATCGGCTACGCGGCCGACGTCTGGTCGTGGGACGACACACCCGCGGTCATGTCGTCGCAGACGCGCAGGGAAGCCTTGAGCTATGTCAACGCGCTCGAGGGTGCTGCCGGGACGAACATCTACTCGGCGCTCGAGCGCGCCTTCGACATGTCCGGCGCCAAGAGCGGCAGCGTCTGGAGCAAGCCCGCTTTCGACACGATCTTCTTCCTGACCGACGGCCGCGCCACGATCGGCGTCACCACGAATTCGGAAGAAATCCTCTCCTACGTTCGCGAACGTAACGCCAACGCGGGCATCGTGCTGCATACGATCGGATTGTCCGGAGCCCAGGACGGCGAATTGCTCCGGCGACTCGCGGAGGAGAACCACGGACAGTACGTTGCGCGCTGAAATCGTGGCAGGAAGGCAAGCATGAGCGCCGCACAACCGCTGACGACCTACCTCGAACTGCGCGAGTCCGCGCCCGATGGCGGCGAGGGCCAGGGGCTGTCGCATCAATCCTCCGGACTGTTCTTGCTGCACGTGCTCGAAGTCGCGGCCTACGGCGAGCCCGTCGGCGGTGTGACCGTCGTACATGACGCGGGAGATCACGGTGCACGCTATTTGTCGATCGCGCGCAGTCTGGCCGAGAGCCATTGGGCCGTCGCGCTGCCCGACCTGCGCGGTCACGGGCGCTCCGAGGGGCCGCGCGGCCACAGCAATGGTTGGAACGAGGTGCTGCGTGATTTGCAGGCGGTCCAGAATCACTTGGCCTATCGCTTGCCGGATGCCCCGAAGGTTTTGATCGGGCAAGGGCTCGGTGCCTTGTATGCCCTGAATTTCGCGCTCGAAAAACCGGGCGAGCTCGCTGGTTTGGTGCTGCTTGCGCCGCGCTGGAGTCCGAAGTTCGAGGCGCCCAAGCCCGCCGGCGGCTTGAAGAAACTCTTCAAGAAGGTGGCGCCCACCGACGAGGGCCGCATCGGCAACCGGCCGGAGTTGCTCACGAACAGCGATGCCGAACGGCACACGCTCGAAGCGGACACGCTCGTCCACGACACGATCAGCTTGCGCGCGATCCAGCAAGCCGAAGAGATCGCCGCGCGCTGTCGCGCGAGTGCGAATGAACTGCGCGTGCCCACGCTCTTGATGCACGGAGACAAGGACCAGATCGCCGATCCCGAGGAGAGCCGCGCCTATCGCTCGAGCCAGGTCGAATTCTGCATGCTCGAAGGCTTGGCCCACGATCTACTGCACGAGCGCGGCAGCGACCGGATCACGGCGCAGATCGCGGCATGGCTGGGAAAGCTGGTCGCCAAGCAGCCGCGCGCCTAGGGTTCTCCCGCCGCGATCCAATCGCGCAGCAGGACCAGCGCCGAGAAACTGTCCTTGAGCGCCTTGCGATCGCGGGGACGGACCTCGGCGTCGCGCAGCAGATCCTCGGCGGCCTTGGTCGACAGCCGTTCATCCACGAACGCCGCGCGCACGCCTGAGAAGCGTGCCAGGAGCGCAGCCGCGAACACGCGCACTTCCGCCGCGCGCGGGCCTTCGCTGCCGTCCATGTTGCAGGGCAATCCGATCACGAACACGTCGACGTCGCGCTCTTCGAGCAGCCGCGCGATGTAGTCGAAGAGCGTCGGTCCATTCGCATCGTCGCGCCAAGCCACGAGCGGTGTGGTCGCAAGGCGCAGTGGATCGGCGACGGCGAATCCACAGCGCCGCGTGCCGTGATCGATGGCCAATGCCGAGCGGCGTCGGTTGTTCACACGAAGGGCGAGCGATCGTTGGTCATGCGCTCGACCAGCGCGCGGACTTGATCGGCGTGCTCGCGCGTCGTGACAAGCAGCGCGTCGCCCGAGCGCACCACGACAAGATTTTCGACGCCGAGCAGCGCCACGAGTTGCCCAGCCTCGCCGTAGACGATGTTGTTCGAGGCATCCAGCGCTTCCACGAGCGTGCCG
>JANMRV010000883.1:0-6332 GCA_031388685.1 Planctomycetota bacterium | reverse complement strand
CGAGCGCGGACTGGATGCAGCGCAACTTCTTCAGACGCGTCGAGACTTGCTTCCCGATCGAGGATGCGCGCGCGAAGGAGCGTGTGATCGCCGAGGGCCTCGAGTCGTATCTGCACGACAATTTGCAGGCTTGGTCGCTGTCCAGCGATGGGCGTTACCGGCGCGTGAAACCCGGCCGCGAGAAGGCCCGTGGTGCGCAGGCCGATCTGCTTCTGAAACTGTGCGGCTTGGGCACGGACGGGCCCGATGCCGGCGTCGGCAAGGATGCGCTCCAGGCGCTCGAGGTCCGCACAGCTGAGGGAATGGCCCTCGAGCCCATCCGTGGCGAAGTCGAGCGAGAGCTCGAGGATTCGAGGCCGCAGCGGCGCAAGCCGCGGCGGAGCGCGGCTGCGATCGAGCCGGGCGGCAAGTCCGAGCCTGACGGGCAACTCGAGCGGCAGCAGCGCGCGTAGCCGCGGCGGACTCGCCCAGAGAACCTGGAGCCGGCTGCGCGACGCTCGACTTCGATACCCCAAGCCCAGCGCGCAGCCTGCGCACCGGCCGTTCCGCGTACGATTGGTGACCCCGCCGAGAACGAGTACCGAGTACAGTTGCACGTGACCTCGATCCGGAATTCCGTGTCGAATCCCCGGACGCTGGCGCCAAAGACCGGATTCGACTTCTCCCAGTCAGCGCGACCCCGAGCGCGCTGCGCCGCAGCGCACCTTCGAACATGGAACACGCAAAGAGCTTCGCCCTCGTTTCAATCGTCGCGCTGGCCTCGAGTGCGACGGCCCAGACGTTCAGTTACCCCAATTTCAACAGCACCACGGGCCTGACGCTCAACGGTAGCGCGGCGGCGGCCGCTGGCGTGCTGCGGGTTTCGCCCTCGGCCAGCGGCGCGAAGGGGTCGGTCCTCACCGACCTACCCGTGGCGGTCAACGGCAGCTTCGAGACCACGTTCGCGTTCCAGATCACGCTGCAGGTCGGCGGTGGGGCGGATGGCATGGCTTTCGTGATCGCCAACGACCCACGCGGCGCGACCGCGCTCGGCGACACCGGTACGGAGCTCGGCTATGGCTACATGGTCACCAGTCCGCCGACGCTCTCGATCAACAACTCACTGGTGGTCGAGATCGACACTTGGCTCAGCCCCGGCGATCTCAGCGCCAACGAGATCAGCGTTCAGACTGGCGGAAGCGGCGACAATCACGCGGACGCCGGCTATTCCATCGGAAGGATCACGCCCGCAATCAACATGAGCGACGGCCTGCTGCACGTCATGCGCATCAGTTACGCGCCCGGCACGCTCGACATCTACCTGGACAACCTGGTCACACCGCAGCTCAGCGTGCCCTGGGACTTCAACACGGGCGGCACCTGGGTCGTCAGCGGTTCACCGGTGGGCGGACTCAACCTGCTCGGCGGCAGCTCGGCGCATGTCGGCTTCAGCAGCGCGACCGGCGGCGCGTGGGAGAACCATGACGTCGTGTGGTGGGACTGGGACAGCTGCCCGGGGTCGATCGCGTATTGCACATCCAAGGTCAACAGCCAGGGCTGCACGCCGACGATCGGTTCCTTCGGCTCGCCGAGCGCGACCGCAGGGGCTGGGTTCACCGTGATGGCGAGCCAGGTGATCAACAACAAGCCCGGCCTGTTCCTGTATTCGAATGCCGGCCGGGTCGCGTTGCCTTTCCAAGGCGGACTGCGCTGCGTCAACACGCCGCTGAAGCGTTCGGTCGCGATCAATTCCGGCGGCAACCCTCCGCCGAACGACTGCTCGGGGGTCTATGCGCTCGACATGAATGCCTTCGCGGTCGGTGCGCTCGGCGGCACTCCCGCGCCCTATCTGCAGCTTCCCGGCACCATCGTCGACTGTCAGGCCTGGGGTCGCGACAACGGATTCCCGGCGCCGAACAATTCTTCGCTGAGCGATGGGCTGGAGTACGTGATCTGTCCCTAGTTGCGCCAGATCCCTTCCCACAAAAGTTCGCGCGGCCTATCCCACGACCAGCTCGACGCCGACGTCGGCCAGGATGCGCGCCTCATCCTCGAGGTCCGCACGCGTGAGCGCGTGACCCTCGAGCCAGTCGGTCGGGAAGAAAAGCTCGATGCGCATTTTGCGAATGCGCAGCCGCAGTGCGGGCAACGGTCGGGGACTGCGGCTGCGGTTGAGCCGGGCGGCCAGGCGCAACAAGACGCACAGTTTGAGCGCCAGCGCCATGCGCTGCGGCGGCAAGTTCGCGAAGACAGCTTCGGACAGATTGCGGCGATGACCCAGGATCAACGCCGCGAGCAGCGTCTGCTCTTGGCGCGAAAAGCCCGGCATGTCGCCGTTCGCGACAAGATAGGCGCCGTGTTTGTGATAACCCGACCAACTGACCGAGAGGCCGAGTTCGTGCAGGCGCGCGGCCCAACTGAGCAGGCGGCGCGCTTCGCTTGATTCCAAGCTCCAATCCTCGGCGGCGCGGTCCAACAGGAACAGCGCGCTGCGCTCCACGCGTCCGGCCTGTTCGGCGTCGATCGCATAGCGCTGCATCCATCTGCGCACCGTCTCGTCGCGCACGTCGTCGTGGTGGATGCGCCCGAGCAGGTCGAAAAGGATGCCTTCGCGCATGGCGCCCTCGGAGGTCTGCATCGACTTGATCTGGAAGATCTTGAAGGCCGCCCGCAGAATCGCGAATCCTCCGGGGAGCACCGACGCGCGATCCGCGGGCAGGCCCGGCAGGTCGAGCCTGTCGACATGGCCGCGATCGATCAGCGCGCGCGCAAGTTCCTTGAGTCCGAGCTCGTCGATGCCGTGCTCGCTCCAGTGATTGGCGTTGAGCACGCTCTCGATGCCGAGGATCGTGCCCGAGGAGCCGATGCAGACGTCCCAGCCAAGATGTTTGTAGGTGCGCGCGATCGGCGAGAGTTCCAGCGCCGCCGCGACCTCGGCCTTTTTCATGCGCTCGCGCGTGATCTCGCCGCCCGCGAAGAAGCGCAGGCTGAAGTTCACGCAGCCCATGTGCAGACTGTCCGTGCGCAGCGCTTCGTAGCCTTCGCCGAGGATGCACTCGGTGCTGCCGCCGCCGACGTCGATCACCAGGCGCCGATGGGCCGCGCCCGCGGAAAGGTGCGCGACCCCCAGGTAGATCAGGCGCGCTTCCTCGCGGCCGGAGACGACTTCGATCGGATGGCCGAGAACTTCGCGGGCGCGCGTGAGAAAAGCCTCGGCGTTTTTCGCCTGGCGCAGGGCACTGGTCCCGACCGCGCGCACGCTTCCGGGCGGATGTTCGTGCAGGCGCTGACCGAATCGTTCCAGGCAGGCCAGCGCGCGCTCGGTGACTTTTTCCTTCAGCCGCTTGGACTCGTCGAGGCCTTCGGCGAGCGATACGCGTTCGCGCAGACGGTCGAGCACGACCAGCCCGCCGTCGCCCTGCTGTGCGACCACCATGTGGAAACTGTTGGAGCCCAGATCGACGGCGGCGACGGTCTCGCGCGGCGCGGGGTCTGAAGTCGGGTTCGTGGTCATGCTCGCGGCGGATTCCTGATCCGGATTCGTCGTATCAAGACGGCGGCTCGGCCACAAGCGGGTGCCGCGCGCGCCGCGCGGGACTTCAGCTCGCGAGCGTGCTCGCGACCCAACTGCGCCAGCGTCCAAAGCGCGCGTCGAGCGCTTCGCGCTGCTCGCCGGGCGCGATGACGCGCGACTGCGCGAGGCCTCGGCCAAATTCCCGGTCGCAAGCCAGCGCGGCGACGCCCGCCAGCGTCGCCTCCGGTTCCAGGCAGACTTCGATGGGCCGGCCGAGGCAATCCGCGAGCCTTTGCGCGAAGGCCGCGTCGTGCAGGGCGCCGCCAGCGACCACCAGGCGCCGTTCCATGCAGCCGAGGTCCGCGAGGATCTCGCGCACGCGAAAGCACAGACCTTGTTCCGCGACGCGCCGGCGCGTAAGGGGCGCCAACTTCTCCGCCGCGGGCGACCAGATTGGACCGAGATCGGCGCGCCAGTGCGGAGCTCCGATGCCGTTTTCGTCGACCAGCGCCATGGCATCGTCGGGCAGGTCGTGATCCGCGGCAGCCGCCGGCGAAGCGTCGCGCACGACCAGGCTGGCACCGGCGTTGACGGTCCCCTCCAACGCGAAACCGCGCTCGCGCACTTCGCCGGCCGTGCCGCGGCTGTGCAGCAGACTGGTCAAGTAGCCGTGCTTGCGTTGCCACTGCGCGCCGGTCGGTGAGACGACGAAACTGCCCGTTCCGAAATTGATCAAGGCAGCCCCAGGTCCTGCTCCGACGGCATGCAAGGCGCCCGCCGATTGGTCCGCGATGCTGGCGGAAAGCACGAGCGGTCCGAGATCGTCGCTGCGGCCGGAGCTAGGAACCACGCGCGGCAATAGCGAGCTGTGGACGCCGAAAAGATCGCACAGTTTCGGACTCCAGGCTCCGCTGCGACTGTCGAACAGCAACGTGCGCGCAGCCATCGTCTCGTCGGTCACGTGCAGGAGTTCAGGCGAAAGATGGCGGATGAGGAATGTCTCCAACGTCCCTAGTCGCAGCCGGCCTGAATTCGCGCGCTTGGCAAGTTCACGGTCTGTCGCGAACATCGCGGCGAGTTTTGGGCCGACATAGTGCGCCGAGAGCGGCAAGCCGGTGATCTCGCCGACCAACTCGTGCGCGTCGGCATGACCGGCGATCCATTCGGCTCCGCGCCGGTCCTGCCAGGAAATCACGGGAGTCACAGGCTTTCCGCTGTGCGCATCGAAGAGCAGGAAGCTCGAGCGCTGCGAAGCGATGCCCAGGCGCTCGCCTTGGCGCGGTTGGAGTTCGAGGAGCGCCTGCTCCGCCCTGAGCAAGAACTCCGCGCCGTCGAACTCCCGTCGCGTTCCGCTGCCGACGATGTTCGGCGTCGGCTGCTCGGCAGACTTCAAGGTCTTGCCCGAGGCCTCGAATCTCGCGGCCTTGATGCGCGTGGATCCAAGGTCCAACGCGAGTACGGTCACCTGGAATCCTCGCCCGCCAAGGCGCGAGCAGCGACGGTCGCGCGCAGCCACTCGAGCTCGGCGATCTGGCGGTACAACTGCGGATAGCTTTCCGGAGGCAGCGTGCAGATCTGGTACTCCACCTGCGGCTCGGACTCTTCCTCCCCGGCTGGCGTTTGGCCCGCAGTCTCCAGCGCCACCGTGCGCGAGCGGGTTACGACCCCCTGGTTGTTGAACGGGGACAGCACGTCGTAGGAATCGTCGAGTCCTTCCATCTCCGTCTGGTCCCCGACGCGATACATGCCGGCTTGAAAGCGCGCATCGCACAGCTTTTCCACGTCGGCCTGATGCGTGGACTCGAGCACTTCGAGACGCAGTTCCAGTTTCTCGCTGGACCAGCCTGCATACTTCGCCGCGAATTCCGGATCGTCGGCAACTCCCGGCAGGCGATCATCGATTGGGATCTGCGGACCGGATTTGGCGCTCGCTGCTCCGGCGGGCAACACGGCTTCGTTGCGGACGGGTTGCGGCCGCCCCGTAGAGCGCGCATGCTCGCTGTCCGCTGCTGAATTCCAGGCGCTCAGCGCCGTTGCATCCAGCGGCCTGCTGTTGGGCACGGCCATGCTCTTGCGCCAGGCAAAGACCACCAGACCGAATCCGAGCAGTCCTAGAACAATGACCCAGGCGCGCATGGCGCAGAGTCTATCGACGTCCGCCGCGAGAGAAACGAATCACAATCCGCGCAGCACGAAGCCGGGGCCGCTGGTCGGTCCGAGCCGTTGCGGGGCCGAGCCCAGCTGCCAGCGCACGAAGACCGCGGCGCCTGGCGGGGCGCCTAGATTCGTGGTCAGTTCGCCATTGCTCGCGATCGAGAGCGCCGGACCGTACAGGAAGTCTCGCGTCGAGAACAACTGCACGTTGCCCGTGATCAGATTGCACGCGCGCAAGTCCTCGAGGCCGGTGTTGCGCTCCACGAAGGCGCAGCGCTCCCCGCGCACGGAAAGTTCGTCGATCGAGTCGGCCGAGATGCTGGAGTAAAGCAGCTGCGTCGCGAGCGGTGAATTCGCATCCCAGGCGACGACCTGGTAGGGCTGTCCCGGGGTGCTGCGCTGCACGACCAAGACCCAGCGCGCAGCGGAGCGTTCAACGCCCGAGAACCCCTTGACCCCCGCGAGTACGGTCGCAGGCGTTCCAGCCTGGGGCGCGAGCCAGACCAGCGTATCGGTGGCGCGGTCGAGCAGCATGCGGCCTAGGCCGCCGGGCACGTCGAAGGCACCTTCAGGGCGGATCGCGCCCGGAAGCAGGAATGGCGGCGTGACCAGCCCGGAGGACTGCGTCAGATTCGCGAGCGTGGGGGCACCCGCGCCGAGTGGGAACACGGCCGAAAAAACGTCG
>JANMRV010000872.1:0-2347 GCA_031388685.1 Planctomycetota bacterium | reverse complement strand
GTGCTGCTCAAGAATTTCATTTCGCCGGGCTGGGGCCTGTATACGTTCGGACCATTGTTGCTCGTCGCACTCTGGCCCGCGCCGCGCGCACAGGAAGCGAGCTGGATCCTGCCGCGCCGCGAGCGCCGCTGGGTCGCCGCGTTCATTGTCGCATTCCTGTTGTTCAACGCGGCGAATATCTATTCGCTGATGCAGTTCAACACGGGCTTTCGTTATCTGCTGCCGATCGTGCCGTTTGCCTTCCTGCAGGCCAGCGATCACCTCGCGCGCATGAAGCGCGCGACACTTGGCGCCTTGAGCGTGCTCGTGATCGCGCACGGCCTGGTCCTGTGCATGACGCGCGAAGTCAACGACACTGAGAAGATCCTGCGCGACCGCGCGGTGGCGGAAAACGTGTCCGAGACGGCGCTGCCGAACTACTGGAAGACCATGCTGAGCGAAACGCCGATCCCGATGTCCTATCGCCGCGTGTTCCACGCCGCGCGACCTGAGGACGCCCAGGGTTTGCAGCTGCCCTGGCTGACCGTTTTCGCCCAGACCCGCCCCGACGACGCTCGACTGCGAAATCCTTTCCTACCGCTGGGCCTGATCGTGCTCACGATCGCCGGCTGCGCGCTGCTTTGGTTGCTCGGCGAACGCGTGGAACGCTCCAGATCCGGCCGATAGACTCCCGCGCCCGGAAGTCGTGGCAGATTTCGGTGCCCAACGCTCGCCATGCAGCAGCAGCTCCCCAAGGTCGATCTCGTGATTCCCGTGCTCAATGAGGCGAAGGCCTTGGAGCACAGCGTTCGCACCGTGCGCGAATTCTTAGGCGGCACGTTTCCGTACCCGTGGCAGATCACCGTGGCGGACAACGGTTCCAAGGACGGCACGTTCGAGATCGCGCAGCGGCTTGCGCGCGAGTTCTCCGACGTGAAGTGCTTTCGCCTCGAGCAACGCGGCCGCGGGCGAGCGCTGCGACACGCTTGGTCGCACTCGGACGCCGACATCGTCGCCTACACCGATGTCGACCTTTCGACCGAGCTCGAGGCGCTGGAGAAATTGTGCCGCGCGATCCACGAGCAGGGCTTTGACCTTGGCACCGGCTCGCGGCTGCAGAAGACGAGCCAGGTCACGCGCGGTCCCAAGCGCGAGTTCATTTCACGCTCCTACAATTTGTTCGTGAAGTGCGTCCTGCTCACGCACTTCTCCGACGCGCAGTGCGGCTTCAAGGCCGTTTCACGCCGCGTTGTGCAAGAAATCATCCCGCAGGTGAAGGACGAAGCCTGGTTCTTCGACACCGAGCTTCTGGCGCTCGCCGAGAAGCAGGGCTATCGCATCTTCGATCAGCCCGTGAAGTGGATCGACGACGACGACAGCCGCGTCAAGATCGTCAGCACGGCATGGGAAGACATCAAAGGCGTGCTGCGCGTGCGCGCCTATCTCTGGAGCAGCGAACACCGCGCTCGTTTGAAGAAGTAGTTCGCCCGTACAGGCGTGCTACTGGCCTTCGAGTTGGGCGATCAGTTCAGCGAGTCGCTTCGCGAGCTTTTCGTTGCTCGTGGCCACGGGCGTGGGGATCATCGCCAGCGTCTCGCGCGCCGCGGTCAATGCCCCCGCCGTTTCGCCATTTGCCAGCAGCGCCTTGGCGAGCCAGTAACGCGCCGCCGGCTGCTCCTTGGCGCGCTCGGTCGCAAGGCGGCACAACTCCACTGCCAGGCCCGTATCGCGCAACTCAGCCGGCGCCTCTTCGAGCAACTCCTTCGCCAGCGCAATCGCATCGAGCGGATTGGCGCTTGCTTCCCTTGCCCAGCCTGCACGCCGCTCAATGGCTCCGCGCTGGATCGAAAGGCTTTGCGCCGGAGACTCTGAATCGGCCGCGCGCTCGGCCGCTTGCCCCCAGCCGTCGAGCAGATAGATGCGCGTCATCGCTCGCGCGGGCTCGATCGACAAAATTCGCTCGCACCACTCGATCCCCTGTTTCACCCAGGCTTGCGATTCCTCGACACGACCCGCGGCGGAATAACCCCTTGAAGCTGTGAGCAGCGTGAATGCGCCACGCTCGAGCATGGTCGCATCCTTGAAATCAGGTCCCATGCGAGCCATCGCGTGCTCGCAGGCTGTCTTGAATTCACGCAGGCACTCTTCGTCTTCGCCGTTCGCCGCGAGCGCCTTGGCAAACAGCGTTCGCTCGAAGGATTCTTCCGTTCCAGCGAGCACGTAGTTAGGCGCAAGGGCAATCCATCGTTCATAGGCCACGATGCATTCGCGGTGCAATTCCAGGCTGCGCGCGTGCTCCCCGGCTTCGTACTCGAGGTCGGCCCACGACCGCATGAAGGTCGTCGTGGGGACCGACGGTCACGTCGGC